>NZ_JAKFZQ010000040.1:0-5709 GCF_021654245.1 Pseudoalteromonas sp. MMG022
CAACTTTACGTCCTTTTAATGTGCTTGTTAGGGGTAATCACCAGCTTAAGTAGCCAAGCTAGAAATACTGCCATAGAAATAGCAAAAAGATCAATCAGGTAACCTTGCCCATTTGAGAAGTCACCAACAGGAAAAGAAATTGTTATGGGTGCAATATGCGGAATCAAACCATCAGTACCAACGCTTCGAACACTTTGCGAGATGAAAAACACTAGAGTGATTAGCATTGCAATCCGACTTTTAGTCCAAGTGCCGTATGTTCCATATGCGGGTATCAGCACATAAAGTAAAATACTAACAAGCGCACTTAAATCGCTTTCAAAGTCAGAGTATATCGTTACTCCCAGACCAATCAGTGTATACAATGCTAAAATAGAACTTGCAACTTTAAATTTCACTATATCCCCTAACGCCTTATTATTGGGCACAAAATGCTTGACTAAAATTAGTGACGAAGAAGCGCAAGCCAAGCATTTTACGTCCTTTGTGAAGCGTTTGTTATACGCACTATACAGTTAAAATAAAAACTATTATAAATACCACTGAAAATGAGACTAATGTTTCTTTTATATTCATATGCTCAATTTTATATCTAACTACATTTAAGAAAGTTGGCGGCATATCAACTGAAGGCTCTTCTTTCTTAATAAGGTCATTTGTTTGAATATCGTAAGCAGAGCAAATTGACATGACCGATTCAGGTGACGCAGTTCCTGATTTTTCGATGCGCTGAACAGTTCTTAAACTTATTCCTGCAACATCCGAGAGTTGTGATTGACTCCACGCCTTAGATTCTCTTAATTGTTTTAATTTTTGAACGTCTAATTGCATTTCCATAATGACTTCCTTAAAGATAAAATCTTAAATAATTATCGTAAGAAAGCTCCTATATTGATACGTCATTCATATGACATTGATTGATATTTTAGCGTCACCAGTGTGCCAGTGCGTATAACGCCGCAATATGGGGCGCATAAATAGTTGGCTAAAATTAGCGACGAAGGGGCGCAAGCCAACTATTTTGAATCCCGACTGATTGCCTTGTTATACGGTTTAAAAAGATGAATTATTGGTTATCGTCACTCTTATTTTTTTTAAACTTATTTATAGAGCCGTAGACAACACCAAGTCCAGCTCCTACGGATAGGCCTATGCCAACGTCATCAAAAATAAACTGTCCAAAAACAAGACCAATCCCGGCTCCCATTGCTATAGCCAATCCCATATTATTGTTAATTTTATTTTCGCTCATATTATTGCAACCTTAAGTTAATATTACTCAAATACCTAAAACCGTATAACGCCGCCATATGGGGCGTATTAAGCTTGGCTATAATAGCGAAGAATGAGCGTCAGCCAAGCGTAAGACGTCCCACGCATAATTGCCTTGTTAGCTGTTTTTAAACTCGTACCCTAGTTTAACTAGGCCTTGTAAGAGCAACAGCGCCAGTAAAACATAAACAGCACCTACAATAAAGCCAAAGGGTAAAGCAAACATTAACATTACAGGTAAAAATTCAAATGCAGTCGCTACTCCTTTAGCGAGAGCTATGTGAGTACTGAATGCAACCACGAAAAACATTGAGAATGCTACGGGCGTAAAAATAATATATTTTGTAATGTTCTCGGTTGGTTTATACCAAACGTATATCGCATAAAACGCTGCAAAGGGTAAATAATACCAAATCCAAATATCATGAAAATGATCTACTTTCAGCGGATAAAGGATTGTTGGCAATAAGTACACGAGGCCTAAATATATTGCTTTATTCATAAAACAGCTAACTCCTCAATAACCGGCGCAGCTTTGCTGCGTCCGGCGACTGAAAGGAGCGTAGCTGATTGACTTGTTATGTGTTCTACTCTGATTCAATTTCTTTCTTAAACTGTGATCTATTAAAAACTGAAATATTAAAACCTCTAAATATTGAGGATTCATCTTTTATCTTATTCGCCCAAGTATCACCAATTACTAATAATGTATCGCCAGCCGATATGCTTTTTGTAAAGCTTTCCTTTGCAAGTTGCAACTTAGGTATATAAACAAGCTTTTCACCATCAGTGGTTACAGTTTGGCTATAGCTTTGGAAGCTCCAAGGGAAATACTTTGCTTCTTTGTAGAGGCTTGCTTCACCCTTTAGAGTGATGTTTACTGCGACTGGGTGTGATACTCGCCCCTTAAGAAGGCGGTTGAATAGTATTTTGTATCTCGTTTCATCATAATAAAAATCATTCCAAGAAACGAAGCTATCTTTGTATTGTATTTTTATAGCATTTTTTAAGGCTTCAACATCAGAGGATTCTTGGATGAGTGCTCTTAGCTTAGCGATGCCAGCTGCAGAGCGAAAATATGAAGCTAATTGCTTTTCAGAACGAATATAATTTCTGCGCGATGATAAATGATCACTTTCTTCGAACTCCTTGCCAGATTTCGAAAGCTCCTGCGCCACCTTCTGGGCATCCACCAAAATGTTCATCCTAAATAGATAGCTACCATCATCCTGCAGCTCAAATATCGGGTTGGTATCTTCTACTGAGTTTGACTCTGCAACTAAAAGATCGACAGCTCCTTTTACAGAGTAACCACATTCATCACTATGTTCTGCGTCTTGCCATAGTTTTAAATATGCCGCAACAGGTGTGTTCGAAGCCCCTCTCGTGTAAGCAGATACATATTGAATGTCAGTCCCACAGTATCTGCAGTTGAGGTTTCCGTTGTCAGATTTCTTTAATTTTGAGATGTGGTAAATAGTGCCTCCGGAATCATTCTTTTTAGAAAATTCCATTTTAATACCTTTACTCAACTTATACCTCCCAGCTTACTCTGACACATAACGCCTTACTAAAGGGCGCACAAATGCTTGGCTAAACTTAGCGACGAAGGAGCGCAAGCCAAGCGGTTTGCGTCCTTTTGAGTAACTTGTTATATACCGTTATTTAGTTCTCGGACATGGTTTTTCTGATCCAATCACTATAAGTAGAAATTCTGACCTGATATGATTTTTTTCCATAATGACCTGCAACAAACTCTTCTAAATTGCCTTCAATATAGTCCCAGCTAAACAAGCCCACCAAATAGCTTTTGCCTTTAGAAGTCATAATCAAAGGGCCGCCACTATCACCTGAGCCGTCAATCCCTTCAAGCTCAAGGGCTTTTTCACCGGAGTCAAAAGTGATTGATAGCCAATTAGTGTGGGTTTCTTCAATTCTATTTTGCAGAAGTCTGAATTTTCCCTGAGTTCCTTGAATAGAACCGGTTATACCATTGCCCGTTGTCCCTCTACCATACCCTGTTATTACTTGGTTGAGCTCTTTGTTTTCAGAATATATTTCAATGGGAGTGCTATCTGGTAAGTCAGAGCTTAACTTTACTAAAGCAATGTCGTGGGCAGTCATCATAAAGGACATTAAATCAGTAGCGTCCCCGCTCAGCATGCTCTCAGGAATATCCGTTATACCGGGATGGATGATTACCTTTTCAACTTCAACTTCGTATTCGCCAATTTGTAGTGTTTTATCAATAATATTTGGTGGTAAAAGGTGAGCTACCGTCACGACCCAATTAGGAGCTATCAAAGCACCATGCCCGCCATCTGGCATATCGACGAAAAACGATGGTGTTTTTTCTAATTCATAGTTGCTGGCTTGAACATCATGGCGAACGACTATCGCCAAGCTATCAAAGGAAAATATTAGTATGCAGGCTAAGTATATATATTGAATGATTTTCATTTAATTTCCCTATTTATGTTTTTATTAGGTTTGCGAAGAAAGTTTACTCTTCGAGGTATATAGACATAATGACTCCCACACGGTGCTAACCTCCGCATCTTCGTGGGTTAGCTTAAAAGTCAGAGCCATAATTAGTTTGTCAAATAACTAAACAGCAGAGGCTAGCATGAATAAACATAGCATACTTTTCATTGGCTTAGATACTCATAAAGAGTTCGTTGAAGTCGCTTATTGTGAAGAACAACGAGGTGCGCAACCTGTTCATTTTGGACGAATTTCTTCAGCCAAAGTTTCGATTACTAAATTGCTTCGTCACTTTGAATCTAAATACCCCGATGCTGCATGATAACCGACGAAATTACTTGCTTCATCCATGCATTAACTCGCTCTAATTCGGGTAAAGGAATAATGGCTTAAAAAGATAAGCAAGGATCAGTGTGCTTAACTTGACAGTGAGAGTCATACCAACGCCCTGTTAAGGGGAAAATTGTAGTTGGCTAAAATGTGGAGCGCAGCGGAATCAGCCAACTGTTATTTGTCCCGCTTGAACAGCTTGTTATATGCAAACACACTATCAAAAAATTCTACGGCCTTTTGACTAACATCACTATGAATTTTTTTACGTACAATATCTGAGTGATCGCCGCATAACTCTTTTAAATACTTAAAACCTAAATCTGTGCAATTAGATAAAAAAGTATAATGTCCAACTTTTTCTAATTCACTATATTGGGAGTTTTTCATTAGCTTCGAAACTATTTTCCCATTAGTTTTAGCTGGTACAACTTTATCAATGCTACCAACAACAACTGAGATAGGTATGACTATATTTTTAAGACTTTCTTTGTTTATTGCTTGAACTACTGCAGGAGCTAAAACAAAAGCTGCTTTTATGGCATCAATTTTAAACGAGTCATGCTCCCTTAATAAAGACTCTTGCACTCTCTCGGAGTTTTTAACTTTATTAAACTCTTTATCAATATCTGAAAACTCTACCTGAGCATTACAAGTAAAGTCCTTATCAGGGCTCTGACAAAATACTGTAAAAAGTGCTTTATCTGTAATTCCACCTATAGATGAAAGTGCAGTGTATCCTCCTAATGAAAAACCTATAATACCAATTTTATTTTGGTCAACAATGGATGACCAATTGTTATGCGAAGACAATTTATCTAATACTACAGAAACATCTTGTGAGCGCTCCCACCACAGTTTATAGCCTTCAGCATATTTTTTTTCTTCTACTGCTGTGTTTCCATGATGATTTACACCTACAACTAAATAACCATTTTTAACTAGTGTTTCAGCAATCCACAACATTTGTAACGCTGAGCCTCCAGTACCATGAGACATAACAATTAATGGAAGTTTATTCTTACTCGTTACGTTAGCATTCCATACAGCGTTACCCGCATTAAATAATTCGTTGTTTGGTTCACCTAATAGTATTGGCTTCACGTTGGTATCAGTAGTGGGGTAAAAGATATGCGTTAATATAGGTCGTTTACTTTTTCCATCCCATGCGGCCCTTTGTTCATCTCTAAATTCAACTGATGTGATACCAACATTAAAATCACTCGTTGCTTGAACAACTGCATGTGTCATAAGTAATGTAATAAAAACTACGAATTTTCTAATTTTCAATTGCGAACTCCTTTTTACATATAACGCCGCGCTAAGCAGCAAGTAACACTTGGCTATAATCTGCGAGGAACGAGCGCGAGCCAAGTGTTACGCGTCCGGCCATTTTTGAGCGCCTTGTTAGGTGTTTTTAACTCAACCAACACTAAGTAAATAGCGATTACCTTTAACTAATTTAGAAACTTGATGTTCACAAACATCCGAGCGAAAAAGCTTTATACGCTTAGTTTCAAAGATTGGGTTAGAACAAATAAATTCACCGCCGACCTTTGCATTTTTTAGAATAATATTCAATTGATAATGTTTACCTGATTCAACTCTATCTTTATGTGGTGG
>NZ_JAKFZQ010000041.1:0-5340 GCF_021654245.1 Pseudoalteromonas sp. MMG022
CGCATATTATCTCAGACTCACGGGTTCAAGTGGTATTGACACAATCACATCTAAAAGCTGTTGTGACACAAGTCAGCATCGTGATGCTAGATGATTTAGAACATGCGCAGAGCACACATATTTTTTCAGGCTATAGCACAGAAGACCTCCAGCATTGTGCAGATACATTGAATGGTAACAATTTAGCCTATGTGATTTATACCTCAGGCTCAACAGGTCAACCTAAAGGTGTGATGTTAACGCATCAAAATGTGGTGAATTATCTTACTCAGGTGCAGCGTTACCCTCACGATGATGTTGAGTGTTCGGTGATGAGTACGTCATTGAGTTTTGATGCGACAGTCACACCTATTTTTGGTGCTTGGGTCAGAGGGATTAGCTTGAAAGTACTGCCAGAGAACAACAATATTCTGACAGCGCTGAGTGAGAGCATAGTCACGGAAAAAAGTGCGATGTTCAAGCTTACACCAGCCCACCTACAAGGGTTGGAGTTATCGCAACAGGCACAAGGTAAGCACGTTGTGATAGTCGGGGGAGAAGCGTTCTCTTATGAATTAGCGCGTAAAGCAATAAACATGATGCCAAACAGTTTATTCATCAATGAATATGGACCCACAGAGGCAACAGTAGGGTGTAGTGCTGAAATCTTCGGGCAACAAGCATTGAAGGATATGGAAGGCGCGGTAGACATTAATATTGGCCGGGCCATTGTTAATACACAATTGCTGGTATTGGATGATAAACAAAACTTGTTACCTATGGGGGCAACAGGAGAGTTGTACATAGGGGGAGAAGGATTGGCGCGAGGGTATTTGCATCAACCGGCGCTAACGGCCGAACGCTTTATTTACAATCCATTTTATGATGCGACTCAGGCCAATAGCTCAGAACATTTATATAGAACAGGAGATTTAGTACGTTACCTAGATGATGGCAAGCTGGAGTTTGTAGGGCGAACAGACGAGCAAGTTAAGCTAAGAGGATATCGTATTGAATTGGCGGAGATAGAGCACCATCTGAGTATGTTGGCAGAGGTAGACTCGGCTTGTGTGTTGGTGACAGATGTTGCGGGCATGCCGCAATTGGTAGCTTATATCAAAGGTGTAAACAACCAAGCGCTATCAACAGCACAGCTACAAGATGCGTTGAGAAGCAACTTACCAGATTACATGGTGCCAGAGATGTATGTCCCGCTAGAGCAGTGGCCATTGACGCCAAATGGTAAGATAGACAAGCGAGCGCTGATAGAGCTTGAGAAGACACAAAGCAAAACAGTACGCAGATTAGCACAAACCCCAAGCGAGCAGAAATTAGCAGCGATTTGGGCGGAGTTGCTGGATTTGTCACAAGAGGAAGTTTGCACGCAAACCAGCTTCTTTGAGTTAGGAGGAAACTCCTTATTGACTATGCGTATGATGGCGCGTATCAAAGGTGCATTCAATCAGATGATGAATGCTGAGCAATTGTTTGAAGAACCAACGATACAAAGTATTGCTAATAAATTGGATTGTTTAGCGATTTTGCAAACAACCGCAGAAGAGCACAATGATGAAGATGTCATTGCAGAAGGAACGTTATAAGCGGCTGATTCTCAGCCGATGGAGATGCTATGAATAATAATAATAATATCAAACCAGAATATAAAAAAATGAGTGATAGTCCTTATAGCCCATGTTTAATAGAGTTTGATAGTGGTAGCGAAAGTGCATTGGATTACTTATATCAGCACACGCGAGAGATTGAGAATATATTGAGTTCGGCTGGTGCTGTGCTCGTTCGTGGTGGGGGTTTTAATAACTACCAAGCGGTTGAGAAAGTCTCTGACTTGTTCTTTTTGGAAGCATTGAAATATAACGGTGAGCATTACCCTGTCGCCGAAAATACGTCGGTACAAAGGCCTGTTAATTATGCTAATGCTGAATTTTTGTTATGGCACAACGAGAACACGTTTAATCATTCTTTTCCAGCTAAGGCGATATTTGCTTGTGAGCTGAAAGCTGATGTAGGCGGACAAACACCGATTGCTGACAGCCGAGAAGTGCTTAATAACTTGGACAAAGAAGTGCGAGAAGCATTTATCAACAAACAGGTCATGTATGTTAGAAAGTACGAATCCCATGACTTTTTAGGTGTGGGTTGGAAAACAATCTTTAATACCGATGATAAACAAACAGTTGAGCGCTTGTGTCGTGAAAAGCACATGTCTTTTGAATGGGTAGATGGAGACATATTAATCACGCGTGCAGTTAGGCCAGCAGTCATAGAGCACCCCGTCAGCGGAGAACTAAGTTGGATAAATCAAGTGTTGCATTGGCATTTTCATTGCTTGAGCCCTGCTTCTCAAGAAGACGTAAAGGTCATGTTTGAAGAAGAAAGGTTGTATCCTCGTAATTGCTATTTTGGAGATGGTAGTAAAATTCCCAATGACTACATAGACCATATTCACGCTGTGTATAAACAATGCCAGATGCAATTTGATTGGCAAAACGGTGACCTACTGTTAGTGGACAACGTTTTAAAAGCACATGCAAGAAACCCATATAAAGGGGAAAGAAAGATACTTGTATCATTTGGCGATGTAATTACTTATTAATGCAAGGAAGTTGTGAATATGCATATCGATATCGCAGACATTATTAAGCGAGCCGCTGGGCTGGGCGTGCTACTTCATGTAGAAGGTGAAGAGCTTAAATTTAAACTTAAAGTGAAGGTGTTTCCGCCAGACATTAAACAGGAAATTATTGCCAACAAGTCCGCCATCATCGACTTTTTGAGTCAATTAAGCGCTGGCAATGAAGCAGGTTCAGTGCATACTGAGATTGCAAAAGTTCAAAGGCATCAGCAGGGGTTGCCGACTTCTTTTGCACAAAGACGCTTATTGTTGATTGATAAGCTACAAGGGGGAACGCCAGAGTACAATTCTCCCAAAGTGCTCACGGTATCGGGAAACGTGGATTTAGCTTTGCTCAATAAGGTGTTTAACACCATCATTGAAAGACACGAGGTTATTCGCACCATTTACTCAGAAGTGGATGGTGACATGTATCAGCATATTCAAAGCATGAGCCAAATTAACTTTACGGTTGACGTGCAGGATTTGACGCACCTAGATGAAACACTGCGCCATCAAGAAGCGTCGCGTTTAATCGCCGATGAGTTAAAAAGGCCTTTTGATCTGTCTGAAGATTTGATGCTACGTGTGAGCTACTTCAAAACACAGGCGGATGTTGGTTACTTCATATTGAACATGCATCACATTGCAACGGATGGCTGGTCAATGGAAGTGCTGACGAAAGAGTTCTTTACCCTTTACGATGCCTTTTATCACAATAAACAGAATCCGCTGCCGATGCTTGATATTCAGTATGCGGATTATGCTGCATGGCAAAGAAGTGATCAGGAAACAAAAAAAATCGCGACGCAGTTACAATACTGGGAGCAGCACTTAGATAACTTACCATCAGTTCATAGTTTGCCGTTGGATACAGTGCGTTCGCAACATCAACAACATCAAGGTGCGATGATAAGTCAAAGCTTGTCTAAAGAAGTGACGCAAAGGCTGATGGGTGTTGCCAATACACATAAGTTGACACCATTCATGCTTTTTCATGCAGCATTGTCACTGCTCATTTCTCGCCATGCCAATACCCATGACATTGTGGTTGGCACGCCAGTGGCGAATCGTACGCATGACTCATTGGCACCGCTGATTGGTTTTTTTGTCAATACTTTAGTGCTCAGAGCTAATACAGCATATGACACGTTATCGGATTATTTACATCATATCAGGCAAGTTCATCTAAAAGCGCAAGCCAACCAAGATGTCCCTTTTGAGCAGTTAGTTGATCGACTTAAAGTGCCTCGCAACACTGATCACAGCCCGTTATTTCAGATAATGATCACCACAAATACAGATTATGGTGTCAGTAATAATGCTCATGTGGCTGCGTTAACTGATCTAGATATTCGACCCTATCGCTCACAAACCATTGCAGCCAAATTCGATTTAGACATTGCATTGAATCTACATGAGAATGGCGCTGATATTCATTGGACCTATGATACGAGTTTGTTCAATGAGAAAACGGTTGCTAGGCTCAGCGAGCACTTGTGCCGATTAATGACTGGGATCAGTGAAGTGGGTGAGACTAACACCGCTATACGTACTTTACCGATGTTGTCACACAGTGAACAGCAGCATCTGGTTTATGATCTCAATGATAATGCGCTGGATTATCCTGTTGATAGATGCATTCACGAGCTTTTTGAGCATCAAGTGGAACAAACACCTAACCATGTTGCCATAATTTTTGCTGATCAACAGCTCACTTATCAAGCTTTGAATGAACGCGCCAACCGACTGGCGAATTATCTAATCGAGATGCACCATATTAAACCTGATACTTTGGTTGGTCTGTGTGTTGAGCGTTCTGTTGATATGGTTGTAGGTATCTTGGGGATCCTTAAAGCCGGAGGGGCTTACCTGCCGATTGACCCAAACTATCCTCAGGAACGTATAGATTACATCATTGATGATGCATCTTTGTCGACGATTGTCAGCCATGAATCAGCATTAAGTGTGCTCGCGGATTATTCTGGTGATGTCGTTAACCTAGATGAACGGGTGGCATATGATTATTTTAATCCAGACAATCTTGCCTGTGCCACTTTGGGTTTGGGTTCTACGCATCTTGCGTATGTGATATACACCTCGGGCTCAACTGGAAAACCTAAAGGGGTTATGGTGGAGCACCGTTCGGTTGTGAATCTAATCACAGCGCAAAAAGTATCTTATGGCTTTGAACAGTTGAGTTACGAAACGGGCATATTATTGGCCAACTATGCGTTCGATGCGTCTGTTGAGCAACTATTTTTAATGCTATTGACTGGCGCTAAGGTGATCATCCCAAGTCGCGCTGAATTACTTTCTGCAGATCAATTATGTTCATACATAAGTCGATACAAAGTGACACATCTCGATAGCACGCCTTCACATTTGTTGAGTTTCATCGGTGGAGTTAACTTTGACCATATACGCAGAATGGTGTCAGGTGGAGAAGGGTTTATACCGCAATTACTTGAGTTAAGTGACACGCAAATCTTTAATGTTTACGGCCCGACAGAGGCGTGTGTTACCAGCCATGTATCCAAGTCTCATGATTCAATTGGTAAAAGTATTAGCAATTGCCAGACGTTTGTTTTATCCGATACTCAACAGCTGGTTGCCAAAGGTTGTGTGGGAGAGTTGTACATTGGTGGAGACGGTCTAGCGCGTGGTTATTTGAATCGTCCGCAGTTGAGTGCAGAGCGCTTTATCGCCAACCCATTTTATGATGCCAC
>NZ_JAKFZQ010000042.1:0-5215 GCF_021654245.1 Pseudoalteromonas sp. MMG022
AATTCACCTTGCGCAAAAGCTACGGACTTCGTCCGTAATTTTGCACCCCAGCTTGCGCAAAAAGAGCGTATTCGCTTCGCTCACAGTCGCTAACCTTTTGCACCCTAGCTTCGCGCTCTGTCATTAAACATTGGCACCTTAGCCCTTTGCACTTAAAGCATTATTATCGGAAATAAGAGTTTGTCCTTAATATATGAGGTTTAGCATTGCGATTTTGTATCAACTGTATATACTCACAGTAAATGTACTGTATGGAAAACCAGTGATATGCGTCCACTAACAAAAAGACAAGAACAAGTATTTGAGTTGATAAAGGTATTTATTAAAGACACAGGGATGCCACCTACGAGGGCAGAAATAGCGGATGCACTTGGCTTCAAAAGTGCTAATGCGGCAGAAGAGCACCTTAAGGCACTGGCAAAAAAAGGTGTTATCGAGATGGTGCCTGGTGCTAGTAGAGGAATTCGTTTGACTGAAGATCCTGAACCAGAAGAACAGGGCCTGCCACTAATAGGTAGAGTCGCTGCTGGGGAACCGATTCTTGCACAGCAACACGTTGAGAGTCATTGTCAAATAGACGCAAACTTGTTTAGACCCGCCGCAGATTACCTACTGCGTGTGAATGGGATGAGTATGAAGGATATCGGTATTCTTGATGGTGACCTGCTAGCTGTACATAGTACGCAGGTAGCTGAAAATGGTCAGGTTGTCGTTGCCCGTGTTGAAGATGAGGTAACCGTAAAGAGGCTTGAAAAAGCGGGTAGAAAGGTTTATCTGCACGCCGAAAATGAAGAGTTTTCACCGATTGTAGTAGACTTAGAACATGAATCTCTAGTAATCGAGGGTTTGGCTGTTGGTATAATACGAAACGGTAGCTGGATGTAATTTATAAGGGTAAAGTTTATGCTTAAAACTTTACCCTGCATTAGCCTCTAAACACTACCAAACAAACCCTATGTTTAGGTGGGCTAATTAATTCATTACCTTGTATGGCTTGCCTGTTTCTTTAGCTTGATACATGGTCGCGTCAGCGTTATTAAGTAATTGTGTTTCGTCTTCTCCATCTTCTGGAAACAAAACAGCTCCAATGCTTAATTCTAAGTTTACTTCATGTATCTGGTTATTTACCCCTTCAATGCAATAGTTATCTGCCAATAAAGTGTACTTATGCTGGGTTAGCTTAGCTAACTGCTCTTTATTTGATACGTGAGGTGCTATGATGACGAATTCATCTCCGCCATACCTTGCAACAAAGTCAGAAGTTCTCCTAAACATTTTTAGCTTTGCTGCAATACTTTTCAGTAGTTGGTCTCCAGCCTGATGCCCCAACTCATCATTAACTAATTTGAAGTTATCTAAATCAATAAACAGTAGCCCAAACTGAGTGTTGTATCTAATCGCATCTTGGACATATCGATGCAACTCAGAGTCAAAAGAGCCTCGGTTATTGAGCATAGTGAGTTTGTCCATTACAACCATATTTTCTAAGTTTCGCTGTAGTTCAAAACGTTCCTTTGAAAACACAATTGTTCTTGTGAGAAGTGAAGTGGTGAGTTCATGCTTAGGGATATAATCTTGAGCTCCCAGCTGAATAGTCTTCTCTCCAATCCCATCTTCAGAGTTACCTGTAAGCACTATAATCGGTGTACATGCGACGAAATGTTTCACAATGATGAGCGTATTGAGACCAGTGCTTTCGGGCAAATTTAGATCCATTAAGAGGATATCAGGAGAGCATTGAAGAGTGGCTTGTTTGAGAGATTCAACATTATCGAAAGACTTAAGTCTAAATTGATGGCGACCATTATATTTGCTTAAGGTGCTTTTTATTAGATACACATCATCATCGTTATCTTCTAATAGGTATATTAGCCATCGGTTCATCAATGTGTCCTTGCAAAGTGATTATAGTTAAACCAATATTTTATCAATACTTGTAAAAATTCAATTAAGTCAACAATTTTGCTTGGTTTAGTGATGTATGACTTAGCACCTAATGAAAATGCGCTTTCTATGTCTGACGGGTGGCTTGATGTGGTGTAGCTGATCAAGCATAACTTTTCACTTAATCCTTTCTGTTGAATGTGTCTCATTGCGTCGAGTCCACCCATTTTAGGCATATTCAAGTCAATCAGAAAAACTTGGCTACTCAGGTTATTATGCGCGTCTATATACTCTAACAATTGCTCGCCATTTTGCAGTACCACAAGATTTGGCTTTGGTTCTACATGTTCACAGGCGGTTGTGAAGAGGTAAATATCATCTGGGTCATCATCCACTAAGATTATATCCATGTTCAATCTCTGCTTTTGGGTAAACTAATCACAAAGGTGGTACCAGAGTTTTCTGAGCTTTTGCAGCGTATTTCGCCTTCGTGCAACTTAATTATTTCTTTACACATCGCAAGGCCAATACCGCTGCCCGAATACTTATTACCATTATCTAAACGTTTAAAGGGCTCAAAAACACTTTGCCAATACGGTTCCTTAATACCGATACCATTATCTTCATAATAGATCATTATACGATTATCTCTAATTTCACTCTTGATGTGTACGACAGGTAATGTATCCGGAGTTTTAAACTTTAGGCTATTGGCGAAGAGATTTTGAAATACTTGCACAAATAGCGAAGGATCTACCTCGATCATGTGATCTGGTGTATCAATTGTTATTGTAGCGGCATGCTCCTCTAGGCTGTAACTCATTTGTTCCTTCGTATCATCAATAATTGATTTTAATGTTGTTGGTACGCATTTTATCTTTTGTGATTGAAGTCTTGATAGCTTGAGCAAGTCTTGGATCATTGTTCGCATCCGGCTGGAAGCTTCAATTAAACGGGACATCTCAAATTGAGCATTTTCGTCATCTTTAAGGTGCTCTGCTAGGCGCATAGATAAGCTATCAGTAAATGCAATAATCTTTCTTAGTGGCTCTTGCAGGTCATGTGAGGCGAGAAAAGCGAAGTGTTCAAGGTTCTCATTAGAGGCTTTAAGCTTCAATAATAGCTGGGCTTTCTCGGTTATATCTACAAAGGTGCCTAGTAGAATACTGGGCTCATTATCTTCGCCCCTCGATATAATAGTGTCTACCGCGCTACACCATATCCAGCTGCCATTTCTGTGCTTAATTCTATACTCAATCGGGATAAGCTTTTGAGCTTTTTCATCAACGACTTCATCCAAGTGCACCTGCATGGATGACTTGTCATCTGGATGTACTAAATCGACGATGGTTACGTCTTTAAGGTCGCCAATATTGTAACCGAGTAGATCGGTATAGCGTTGGTTAATCCTAATATTACGGTTTTGCTTGATGTCGTAAAGGTACAAGCCGCATACCGCAGAATTAATTATCTGCTCCAAGAATATCTTGTTTTGTTCGAGTTCTTGTTCGGCTAACTTTCTGGCTGTAATATCTATTGCTGTACCTACGATTTTCTCAACCTTGCCTTTTTTATCCAGCATTGGGTACAGCGTTGTCTGATACCACCGTTCCTCTTCATTTAATGGTAAGGTTTCAACGTACTCTATAGGCCTTTTTGTTTCACAGCACAGAGTATAGTTATTACCAATTCTTTCTGCTATGGATGCTGGAAACACGGAACCGCTAAGTTGAGACAGCTGTTTATTTATGATGTCTTGTGAGTTAACGTTCGTTCGCTCACATGCTGCTTGGTTGAACTGCAAGAAAGTAAAGTCTTCATCCTCTTCAACTTTCAGTAGCCAAATAGCCTGATTCGCACCATCAAACAAGCAGTTTAATATATTTGTTTTTTCAACAATTTGAGATTCTAACTGTTTACTATCTTGAATATAACGAAGTGCACCTGACATAATGCAGGCATTACCATCTGAGTCAAACTGACTGTTTCCAACTGCTAAAAACCATGCATACACGCCATCCTTGTTGCGCCCGAGATATTCGACTTGCAGTTTTTCTTGAGTTTCAAAGTGAATGCGTATGGCAGCTTCAACCTTCTCTCGATAATCAGGATGAATGTGCTCATACCAATCTAGGTAGGTTGGATTTTTTAAATGCTCTTTACCAATCATTTTCATGAGCGTAGGGGAGTAAATTACGTGGTCATTAGTAATATCCCATTCCCAAACTCCATCTTCGGTGGCATTAATAGCACGCTCAATTCTTTGATGGGAGGCATCAAGCTGTTGTTTTAATTTTCTATAAGATGACAAGTTATTAAAAACAGCTAATGTGAACTCTTGCCCATCAAAGACTGTATTGATAAGCCTCATCTCCATTGGCAACGTTACACCGTCTCGGGTAATAACCTGGCACAGCTGCTCGACGGACTGAGACTTGTTATGTCTAGCTTCTTTTAGTACAGAAGACAAACTACAAAATGGATCTTCAAGCTGTATGTGTTCAGACAACTTTGTACCAAGCATCAATTTTGCGTCTTTATAGCCAAGTTCATTGAGAAGTTGAGGGTTACATTTAATGATCTTATCTGACTTATCGAGTAATAAAGTGCTAATGGGTAAGCTATTAAGCATAAACTCAGTTATTTTATGCTCTGTAAGCAGTAGCCTTAGTTGCTTTTGTTCGGTGGTAAGTTTAGTCAGTTTATCCTGCACACCAAAAAATTGACTAGGTGTTGGAATTGCAATCGCGCTAGGTATAAGACGAAATAAATACACCGCAGTGATCATAGATACGATTGCAGTCAATAATTTTGATATTCCGTGAATGCCATACGCGCCGTGCCATACGGTGTATATGCCAATGAGGTGAGTAATACCACACAGCAAGATGAAGCTGGAAAATAGTATAAATAGCCAGTGTCTTCCCACATCTGGCCGCTTTTTGGCAAAGATCATAATAGCGACTGGAATAGAAAAGTAGGCAGTTGCTATCACCAAATCCGAAATCACATTTGTCCAAAGTAGGTGTGGTTGCCATAGATAGCAATGACCGTGAGGCATATATGCTTGATGAAAAAATGAATGAATGCTGTTTAGCTCCATTTAAACATGTCCTGATGCTAAATGATTTCATTAAGATTAGACGTAAACGCAGAAACCACAAGAATGAAGGGGTCATCCACGTGCTTAAAATCTTCCTAGTATATTGAAAAGATATTGATTTGTATCACAGGGTAAGAAAACCTAATTGCTCGCTATTGAAGCCCTAGCTTTACGTGAAATTGGTGTAGGAGAGTTAAGTTAAACTATAAAAACAGCCTGTTTTGCTCT
>NZ_JAKFZQ010000043.1:0-3214 GCF_021654245.1 Pseudoalteromonas sp. MMG022
GCAACACCTAGTGTCCACTTCACTTAAAATCAATGTGAATTAAATGTTGATTTTTTGTTCCTTTGTTAATATCCTTCCCTTGCTTGCCTTACGGTTGTATCATTTGTTTTTCCAACATTGACATCGGTGGCATGCCTTCTATTTTTAACATTTGCATTTCATTGTTAACACTATGTATGTTTAACCTGGAAATATCTCCCCCAACGACAAAAAGGATACGGATGTGATAGAGGGTGATGATTTAAGAGCTATGCGGGTCAATGCTGGTATATCCCAAGACGCGATGGCAAAAAAACTCAACTGTGATAGAAAAACCATCATTAATTACGAATTAGGTGTGAGTGATATTCGTTCAAAACAGCTTTTCAAGTGGTTTTTATATTGTAAGATAGACTCTGAGTCGTTATTAAACGAAATAAAACAGGTCAGAGATATAACCAACGGCAAAGAGAAGCCGAACTTACAGGATGAAGAACCATGAACAAGTTAAGCTCAAAGCATGTTTTTAATGTTATGAATTTTTTTATAAAAACCAGTAATCAACAAAGTGAAGCTGCCGTTGGCAATAGCTTTAAGGAAGCTGTGTGTGAGCTTAGTCTTGATGAGTGCGTTTTAGTGCCAGGTGGGACTGTGCCTGTTAAAAGACCAAGAGCTACAGCTACTAGCCCTCAATTTGTTGAACCTCTTCCCAGCTCTTTCATTGATTCACAAGGATAGATGATGAAACTTTCAAATTTGATACTACTTAGCATCGCATCTGTTGCTATTTTCTACATTCAACTTTGGGATGACAGCATAGTAACGCCTTTACATTTGTCGCTGCTGGGAGTTTGCACGATTTACGCGATATACTCAAAAAGTATTAATATGGCTCACATAGCGGGATTTATCTTAATCATAACAGGTGCAAACCAAGTCATATATGAATCAGGGTTGATCAATAGAGTGACACCAGATGACAATGCAATTCTACAAAGTTTACTTATCTTTGGCACAAATTTACTGTTTAGCCTTATCCTTACCTTGGTGTTAATTTTTAGAGTCCAGTTGTCTAGAATGATCTCGAACTCTAAAAATATTAAGCTGACTCATTTTGATGGTATCTTTCATTGGATTTTCATCTATATGACCGTCATCAACCTTTTAGTTTTGTTGGAGGATATGGCTTATATCATTTTCGATTTTAAATCGTTGACTTTTATATATGATAACTTTGAAGGACTGGTCTATATCGCATGGGCGCTCTGCTGTGGAACTTTGCTGACAATGATGATCTGTGAAGCAAAGTCGAATCACTCAGATGAAGCTAGTGTGCTTTAATCAAAGCTGATGTGCAGGCTGGTTAGGATAATAGCCAGCCTTGACTTACGTTTCGTGTATTTATGCCAATCCTGTTTTTCTTTTCCCGTCTACATTCAAAGCCTATCAAAGATAGAGCTCTTAAAATCCATCGATGTTGACCATGTATGCTTCATGGTTTTAATCGTTATGTTAGGGATTGAGGGAATGTTTAACCAGATCCCTTTTTTTATTGCAAGCTGATGTAGTAAATTGTTCAGTCTCTGGTTAGAACAATACTCAAAGTTCTCGACATTAACTAATGCAACACTAAAGTTCTCTTTGTTTCGCATCTCAAATTCAATCAGTGTATACCATCGGTTTTGATAGTGAATGTCCGCAATAATTACTTGCCGTCGGCAGTAAGAGTTTGAGTCCAAGTAAGACCATTGCCTTTTATCGGCAGGTTTTGTGAGCGGGATATACTCAATGGCTTCTTCTATGGGCCGTAGACTGGCTTTTACGCCCTCAACTTGAGTGAGTAGCTGGATGGCCTCTTCAAATGTCTCAAAGCTGGCTGGTAGGGCTTGTCGACGTGTGCGGATTGGGTTTGCGTGGCCACGACCAGTCTTTGGATCACCAGAATTACCTTGTCCAGTGCCAAGCTGTTGTGGTTCTTTTTCTTTTGGTGCATAGCGTAGTGCACTTATATAGCGACATTGATCTTTTTTAGGCCTATCGACTTTTTTGCCCATGATTGAGCCAAACCTATCGGTTGGTAAGAGCACATGTTCATTGGTTTTATTTCTATTTGGCTCATTTTGACTTTGAAAAGGCTTATCAGCATTTGACGTTTTATGCTTAGGTTTAGGATACGCTGGTTTCTTATCACCATCATTGATTTTATTTTCTCCCTCAGCCTGACCATTGTTATTGTCTCTATCAGCCGTAAGGTGCTCAAAAGGAAATGGTGCTGTACAGTGCTCTATGGCCAATACTAAATATCGCCAGCCACTATTTGAAAGTTCATCTTTAGCAGGAATGAACTTACCTCTGACTTTTAGGTTACTTGAACCTGAGAATGGAAACGCACTCTGGGGATGAAGAAGCTTAGTATTCAAGGAGTGTTTCATTATAGTGTCATGTGGCAGCGTAAAGCCTTCCCAAGCTTCTTTACATGTGAGTGCTCTGCCAATGACCCAACCATCTTCGTCCGACAAGTGCTGCCTTAAATGCAGTATGCAGCGTCTCTCTCCCTCATCAAAGCCACACTTTTCAGTATTAATCACATTCTGCGGCTGATGTTTTAAATCGCCAGAAAAAACAATATGCGCCATATCTGTCGACACGGCGTAATAGAAACGGATTAACTCCATAACAGGAACGAGTATTCCAAAGGGGTCTTCATCATGTTCTATGGCTATCAGGTTAGCCATAAACCCTTTTCCCGTTCGATAAGAGTCGTACGGAATGAGGTTTTTATCCTCAACTTTATGATTACCAGGGATGGATTGAGTGGTGTGTTCGGCGATATGAAGATTATGTAAAAGCTTCGTTTGACCAGCCTTGGCTGCTTGGCATTGGCCATTTAGCCAGATCGAACCGATAGATATAAATGGAAGCTGTCCAACACCAATTTTTATAACTGTTTGGTCATCATAATTTGTGACATGAGTGGAAGCGAGGTGTTTAGCGGTGGAGTCTATGCTTTCATTTTGAATGAGAGGGCTTATTACGATTTGTAAGAAAGGCTCAGAGGGCACGTTTGGGTTGCGTTCAATAGCGCCAAGCCAATCGACCCTCCAATAACGATCGTCACAAGGAAATTCACTAATTTTAGGTATTCCTTGCGACATCTTTACTCTTCCTTACAGTACAAAATATCGTTGTAGTACAAAATAGCGTTGTTTAGTCGCGCTTAACGTTGTAACTCACA
>NZ_JAKFZQ010000044.1:0-2017 GCF_021654245.1 Pseudoalteromonas sp. MMG022
CTTCAAACGTTATCAAGGTATCACTGCCAGAATCGGCAACCGTGAACACCAAGTCATTACCTGGTGCGTTAGTTAGAGTGATGCTTACCTCTGGGCTGGCAAACGTCGTGGCGTTGGTGTCTACCTCTAGTGTGCCAGTGCCGTTAAAGCGTACATTCGAGGTGGTCATTCCTGTAAGGTTGGTAATGGTGATGGTGTCACCTGCCGCTAAGTCAGCAATGGTATCGCCATTTAAATCCGCTTCCTCACCCGCAAAGTTGTCATTGCCGTCATTACCCGTCATGGAATCAGTGCCAGCACCTGGACGAATAGTATCTGCCCCACTACCACCTGTGATGGTGTCTGAACCATCCAAGTCGGTGGCTGTAATTTGCAGTACATCGCTGACAAATGCGGATGCATCAATGGTTAAATCAGCCGTGATAGCACTGCCACTGGTATTCGTCACAGAAACCGTTTGCCCATCAGCACTGAAGTTATCCGTCAACGTGATAGTAGCCGTATTGTCTGTGCCTATCGCAATCCCCTCTATTGAAGAGACAGTTGTAGTAGAGAAGTCAAACGTACCACCATCCATCAACTTTAACGTTTCACTGCCAGCGTTACCTGTGATGGCCGTTGAAAAATCACTTAGGTTGGCAGCATCAATGGCAACGGTCGCACCGCTACCTACATTTAGCGTACTGATGCTAGTAAAGACACCGCCACTGACATCGGCGCCATCTGTAACTTGTACGTTATCCGCTACGCTCGAGTCTCCAATTAAAGTGCCGGTATAGGTGCTACCACCTATCGCAAATGAGATCGCATCAGTTGTTGAACTTGCCGTAACCGAGGTGGTGCCTGTGGAAACCGTGATGGTTCTGGTATTCGTGCTATCATCGCCAACACTATAACTTTCAATTCCCGTTAAGGTGGTGATGTCGCCATCACCGCTAATTGTAATGGTTTCTGAGCCTGCTGCGGTTATCGTACCAGTAAAGGTTTCATGTTGAGTGGCCGTCATCGACACCGACGCACCTGATGCCAGCGTTAGGTTGCTCACATTCGTCACAGTGCCACCCGTAATATCTGCTCCTGAGCTAAGTGACAGAGTATCCGCAACCGTATTGTCACCGGTGATGGTGCCCGTATAGGTGAGTGAGCCAAGATCAAACGTAATAGCATCTGTGGTTGATGTACCTGTCACTGAGTGGCCCGCACTGCTGATAGTGACGGTTCTTGAATTGGTCGAGTCATCAGATAACGTATAATTTTCAATGGCAGAGACGGTGGTCACATCACCATCCCCTGATACCGTCAGCGATTCCGTACCACTGCCCGAAATAGTGCCAGTGAAGGAGGATAGTTGCGACACGGTAACCGTTGCCGAGCCATTACTGGTTACCGATAGATTTTCAAAGCCACTGACTGTTGCACCAGCAATACTGCCGCCATCACTCACCGACAGTGTATCAGTACCACTACCACCTGTAAGTGTGCCTGAGGCGCTCAAAGTGCCAACATTGACCGTATCATTACCGCTACTACCCGTAAGATTCTGCCCTGCAGCCCCCAGAGTGAAAGTATTGGCGGCAGAAAGTACATAACTCTCTATAACACTGTTACCCGTTAAACCATCACTTACATCACTGATTGTAATGGACTCGGTTGCCGCTGCTGTGATTGTTGAGAAGCTGTCATGCTGCGCTTCGGTCATTGTCACAGAAGCATTGTCACTCAAAGTCAGTGATTCAAAGCTGCTCAACGTGGCACCACTGATGTTTGCGCCCGTATCTGCTTGTAGGGTATCAGTACCCGTACCACCTGAAAGCACACCTGTGGCGGTAAATCCGGTCACATTAACCGTATCATCGCCACTACTACCCGTAACATTTTGAGTCACCACGCCCATGGTAAAGCTCATTGCAGCACCTAACACATAGGTTTCAATGTCGCTGTCACCTGTTAGAGCCTGATCGCCATTGGCACTGGAGATAGTAAACTGGTTAGTGCCCGAGCCATTGATGGTGGTAAA
>NZ_JAKFZQ010000045.1:0-2010 GCF_021654245.1 Pseudoalteromonas sp. MMG022
ACTTAGCAACCGCCGCAAACTCAATTGAGAATGCGACACGCCCAATTACATCGTTTGATAGATTCAATCGTTTGGTTAATCACTCAAACATGATTAGGCAGCAGTTAAACAGTGATTTAGCAACGAAGGCACAAAGCGTGCAACGCACTCAATCACTCATTGCTAACAATCAAGCTTGGGTTGATAGAAATACCACGACAATGGGTAGAGTGCCACAAGGGTTTGACCTAGAAAGTTCGTTGATAGGTTCTATTGATTGGCAGGATATGAGTCAAGCGTATGCACAGGGGCCATGGCGTGAAGAGTATGTGTTTGGACCGGAGCTGAATATTGCGCAAAGCCAGTCACCTTTTGATTCTATGTCCAGAACAGCAACTGGAACTGGGGTGGGTGCAGCAATATCAACTGCAATACCGGGGTCATTTAGGGTAACGAATGGTTATCAGGGCGTTGTAAGTCCTAAATACTATGCGAGTGGATGGAACGGCGGTAGTCGAGCTGGGATTACTACTTATAATGTTGGTAAAGTCGCTAACGTTCTTGGAGACACGGCACTCATTGCTGGAACAGCTATAGATGCGGTTGGTGTTAGAAATTATTATTTCAATTCAGATCCGAATTCTTTCAAAGTTCATCCAGCAAAAGCCAGTGTTAATCTTGGCATAGGAGTTTTTAGTGCCAAATATAACCCTGTTTTTGGAATTATGTATGGTGCTACGGAGTTACTCTATCCGGGAGGTGCAGCACAGGCCCTGTCAGACTCTGGATCTTTAGCCGAGAGAAACCAAGCTATATTAGGCCCTAATTGGCGTTTACATGGAACTGGTGGTAAATAAAATGAGAAAAAGCTTTAATTTATATACATACATTTATTACCAGTTTTACCGCTTTTTCTCATCAGGATGGGGGGGAATTGCTAAATATTGGCGCCCTTCAGCTGTTCTTGGAGTTGTTGAAGTATGGCTATTAAATGGTGTCGCAAATATTGTTGGGTATATTACAAACACGAAAATGTTTGTAAGTCATCCTGCACACCCCACGGTTGTATTAATTATAATAAGCTTGGTCTCAATTCATTATTTCTGTTTCCATCATAATAACGGGTCACAGAAAATTGTAGCTCAATATGATGAATTACCTGAAAAGACAAATCGCCTTGGAGGTTGGTTGATTTTTGCTGGAATTTTATTAAGTAGTTGGTTTGTGATTGAAAGCTTTCAAATATATGCAACAGTAGCTAAAGGACTAAATTGAAAGCATTTTATCGGCTAGTCATTTAGGCTAGCCGATGCCTTTGGCAATGCGATTGGTAACTCGATTGTGAGTGGTTTAGCGAGTAAGCCGACTAGTACGAATAGCGCTCAACCAAATGTATTTAAGAGGACATCCATCCCAACTTGAATGTTGGGGTGGTTTGTCTAAGCTTTAGTTTCTTCAAAATTCAAATCAAATTCTAAGTTCAAGGAGCGAACGATGGGATTAGCAAGGAAGCGACAAATCAGTTTGTCGGATACGCGGTATTATCATTGTGTTTCACGGTGTGTTCGCCGAGCATTTTTGTGCGGTGAAGATAAATTCACGGGTAAATCATATGAGCATCGAAGGGGCTGGGTAGAAGAACGTTTACTTTTTCTAGCCCAAGTATTTTGTATTGATGTTTGCGCCTATGCAGTGATGAGCAACCATACCCATGTTGTATTATATGTGGATGATAAAAAAGTACAAAGGCTGAGTGATAAAGCGGTGTTGATACGTTGGCACAAACTGTTTAAAGGCTCTATTCTGAGTCATAAATATCTGCAAGGAGAGCGTTTAGACGAAGGACAACGGTTCTTTTTAAACAAGGAGATTACAGAATATCGCAATCGATTGTCGAGTATCAGCTGGTTTATGCGGGTGTTAAATGAAGGCATAGCACGTGCAGCGAATAGAGAAGATAACTGTACAGGCAGGTTCTGGGAAGGGCGTTTTAAATCACAGGCTTTACTCGATGAAGCAGCTTTGATGACT
>NZ_JAKFZQ010000047.1:0-1834 GCF_021654245.1 Pseudoalteromonas sp. MMG022
CGCCGGAAGACCAAGGGTTCCTATCCCATGTTAATCAGGGTAGGGTAAGTCGACCCCTAAGGCGAGGCTGAAGAGCGTAGTCGATGGGAAACGGGTTAATATTCCCGTACTTGGAATAATTGCGATGGGGGGACGGAGCAGGCTAAGTAAGCATGGCGTTGGTTGTCCATGTGAAAGTGCGTAGGCTGAGAACTTAGGAAAATCCGGGTTCTTAAGGCTGAGACACGAGACGAGCCACTACGGTGGTGAAGTTACTGATGCCCTACTTCCAGGAAAAGCCTCTAAGCTTCAGATTATTTCGAATCGTACCCCAAACCGACACAGGTGGTCAGGTAGAGAATACTAAGGCGCTTGAGAGAACTCGGGTGAAGGAACTAGGCAAAATTGTACCGTAACTTCGGGAGAAGGTACGCTGACATTAGGTGAAGAGCTTCGCGCTTGGAGCTGAAGTCAGCCGCAGTGACCAGGTGGCTGGGACTGTTTATTAAAAACACAGCACTGTGCAAAATCGTAAGATGACGTATACGGTGTGACACCTGCCCGGTGCCGGAAGGTTAATTGATGGGGTTAGACTTAGGTCGAAGCTCTTGATCGAAGCCCCGGTAAACGGCGGCCGTAACTATAACGGTCCTAAGGTAGCGAAATTCCTTGTCGGGTAAGTTCCGACCTGCACGAATGGTGTAACCATGGCCACGCTGTCTCCACCCGAGACTCAGTGAAATTGAAATCGCAGTGAAGATGCTGTGTACCCGCGGCTAGACGGAAAGACCCCGTGAACCTTTACTACAGCTTGGCACTGAACATTGACCCTACATGTGTAGGATAGGTGGGAGGCTTTGAAGCGCAGACGCTAGTTTGTGTGGAGCCGTCCTTGAAATACCACCCTTGTAGTGTTGATGTTCTAACTTAGGCCCCTAATCGGGGTTGAGGACAGTGCCTGGTGGGTAGTTTGACTGGGGCGGTCTCCTCCCAAAGAGTAACGGAGGAGCACGAAGGTTGGCTAAGTACGGTCGGACATCGTACGGTTAGTGTAATGGTAGAAGCCAGCTTAACTGCGAGACAGACACGTCGAGCAGGTACGAAAGTAGGTCATAGTGATCCGGTGGTTCTGAATGGAAGGGCCATCGCTCAACGGATAAAAGGTACTCCGGGGATAACAGGCTGATACCGCCCAAGAGTTCATATCGACGGCGGTGTTTGGCACCTCGATGTCGGCTCATCACATCCTGGGGCTGAAGTCGGTCCCAAGGGTATGGCTGTTCGCCATTTAAAGTGGTACGCGAGCTGGGTTTAGAACGTCGTGAGACAGTTCGGTCCCTATCTGCCGTGGGCGTTTGAGAATTGAGAGGGGCTGCTCCTAGTACGAGAGGACCGGAGTGGACGAACCGCTGGTGTTCGGGTTGTGATGCCAATTGCATTGCCCGGTAGCTACGTTCGGAATCGATAACCGCTGAAAGCATCTAAGCGGGAAGCGAGCCTCGAGATGAGTTCTCACTTTAACTTTAAGTTAACTGAAGGGCCGTTGAAGACTACAACGTTGATAGGCTGGGTGTGGAAGCGTAGTGATACGTTAAGCTAACCAGTACTAATTACCCGTGAGGCTTAACCATACAACGCCAAAGTGGTTTTACACGCTAGAAGTTAGTGTTACTAAAGTAGTGTTTTACGAATTATCAGAATTTTTCCAGATTTAGTAAATTGGTTGGAACAACCGATTTACGCTCCAGTTTTCCTGGTGACTATAGCGTTTTGGAACCACCTGACCCCATGCCGAACTCAGAAGTGAAACGAAACAGCGTCGATGATAGTGTGGCAGCTGCCATGTGAAAGTAGA
>NZ_JAKFZQ010000048.1:0-1506 GCF_021654245.1 Pseudoalteromonas sp. MMG022
ATTCCCCAACGCATTGCCAAGCGCATCGGCTAGCTTTAACTGCTAGCCGATACTTCCCCACCTAATAAAACAAAACACCACTCAATATAAACATCACCATGCTCAATATTGGCAACAAAATCATCTTCCACACTGAGCGCTTCGCTAACCATTTTGTTTTAGCTAATCGGGGTTCTATTTCATCAAATCTGACCCCAAAACAACAAACCAAATATGTAAGCAGAACAGCAAATACAATCGCCAGAATCATTATGAGATTTACACTTCCTCTAAACGTAAACAAGTGTTCAGTAAATACCCCCTCAATAAATCGAACACCCACCGCGTTAAACGTATACAAAATAGTTCCAGTATGAAACACCATTACTAATAGCGTCATACCCAGAAACCCCCTTGGTGGGAATACTCTCTTTGTATCTGGTTGCAATGCACCATGGAAATATACATACAGATAGAAGTTACGAATACAACTTAAAATGCCCACTTAAAATCCTCCCGGTTCACGTACTTTAAAGTTAGGGTTAACTCTTTGGTTAGCCTCAATCATGTCGCCAAATTGATACATTAGGCCCGTCCAGCTTTTCTTCTCAACGCCCATTTCTGTTGGGTGGAATTTAGGGGTATAGCTATAGCCGGATGCTTGTAAAGCAAAGTCTGTAATACCATAAATAGCTGCTGGAATTGTGCCTACACCAGTTAATGATGCTAACGCAAAGGTGCTGTCCACACCGAATTTACCCCAATTGCTGGCAATATCAGCTTGATTAGCTGGGTTGCTCCAATTATGGTTTTCTTGATTAAACTGATAGTCATAAGCTTGATAACCTGAAACAGCGGGACCTAAAAAGTCTAAGGTATTTCCACCCAGCTTTATCCAATCATTGTCCATCAACTCAGAGATATTCCCAGTCAAACTCTTAATATCATCTACAGGCCCAAAGCCAAAGCTGTAATTGCTTACACCGTTAAGCGGTGTCGACGCCCCCCGACCAAAACTACCATCAAAAATGGTTGAGAGTGGCGCTTTGTCTGCTAGTGTCCAACCTGTGTTTTGCACTAAGCCAAAACCATAACTGCCTCGTTTTGTCGCAGCAATACCGCTTAGAGCAGTATGAGTAGAACCTAATCCACCGACTGTGAGCGATGCATAGCCAAGGTTACGCGTTAAATCTGATTGTGTATTTCGAGCACCAAACACATACTCCTCACGCCAAGGCCCCGGTGTTAAAGCCTGACTCATATCCTGCCAATCAATGGAGCCAGCCAACGAGCTTTCAAGGTCAAAGCCTTGTGGCACTCTACCCATTGTCGTGGTATTTCTATCAACCCAAGCTTGATTATTAACAATGAGTGATTGAGTGCTCTGCACGCTTTGTGCTTTCGTTGCTAAATCACTGTTTAACTGCTGCCTAATCATGTTTGAGTGATTAACCAAACGATTGAACCTGTTAAACGAGGTACTTGGGCGTGTCGCATTCTCAATTGAGTTTGCAGCGGTTGCTAGGC
>NZ_JAKFZQ010000049.1:0-1192 GCF_021654245.1 Pseudoalteromonas sp. MMG022
TGTCCACTCCCCCGTTAGTGAGACACCTGTAAACTAGAGTTTTCCAACTTTGCTCGGTAAGCTGCGGGCGGCAGGTCACCAAGGCTTTCATGTGTTCGCTCTTCGTTGTAATCCAATCGCCAGAACCACACCATTTCTTTGACTTGATTGAGTGTTTCAAACAAGTAAGCATCTAGAAATTCTCGTCTAAATGAGCCATTAAACCGTTCAACAAACCCGTTTTGCTGTGGCTTGCCAGGCTGGATATACACTAATTCGATGTTATGTGCTTCACACCAATCGGTTAAACGCGCTGAGATTAATTCAGGCCCGTTATCTACTCGAATTTGTTTCGGTAAACCGCGCTCTGCTTTCAATTGTTCAAGTGTTCTAACAACTCGTTCCGCTGGCAGTGAAGTATCTACTTCAATAGCCAAACACTCCCGAGTGCCTTCATCAACAATATTGAGCGTTCTAAATCGTTTTCCGCAGTATAAAGAATCATGCATAAAATCTAAGGCCCACTGATGATTAGCTTGAGCGACAACTTCCAATGGCTGCGCAACTCTTTTAGGCAACACGCGTTTCACTCTGCGCTTTAAGTTCAAACCCATTTGGCAATACACCCGATATACGCGCTTATGGTTAAACGGATAACCTTTAAAACGAAGACGACCATAGCATTTCCAGAATCCAGCTCTGGGGGACTTTTTTAATTCTGCATTGATGGCATCAATGACAGCAGCGTCAGCCTTTCGCCAGTCTCGTTCTGAGCGGTAGTAGGTAGCGCGACCAATACCCACAAACTTACACGCTTTTAGAATACTCAAACCCGCTTGAACCAGTGTGCTAGCGCTACTTCGCTTCTGCGCTGTCACCAACCCTTTTTTGCGAATAACTCCTTTATCGCATGATTTTCTAGGCTGACATCAGCATACATCTTTTTAAGCTTTGCATTTTCTTCTTCAAGCTCTTTTAGGCGCTTAACATCTGACGCTTCCATACCGCCATATTTAGCTTTCCAGTTGTAATACGTAGCACTGCTGATCCCATGCTTGCGGCACACTTCTTCAACCTTCATACCCGCATCGGTTTCTTTGAGCACAGCTATGATCTGAGATTCTGTAAAACGTGACTTTTTCATCGTTGTCTCCTGTTTGTGATATTACAGAAAACTCTAATTAAACATGTCTCATGTTAAGGGAAGTGGACA
>NZ_JAKFZQ010000005.1:0-238424 GCF_021654245.1 Pseudoalteromonas sp. MMG022
CAGCGACCTAGTTGATTAAATTAACTTTAAAAAGAAAGAACTGCGCAAGCTTCTTGGTTCCTACACTTGGCTCTGATTAAAACTAATTACCTCATGGCTATTTTGTAAATTTTTAACTGTGGTATGCCGTGCTACGTTCTTGTTCTGCAAAGGTATACCATATTTACAACCCCTCCACATAGGTGGTTTGTATTCATACTTTAAACAGAAGCAGATGAGGGCAGCGAAACCGAGTTACTCGTATTCAAAAATAACCTACTCGCGCTGGCCGACTTGGCTAAATACTTTAACCTACCGACCATTCTAACTACCAGTTTTGAGAGTGGTCCAAATGGCCCACTGGTGCCTGAGCTAAAAGACATCTTTCCAGATGCGCCCTATATCGCGCGCCCAGGGAAAATTAATGCGTGGGACAACGAAGAGTTTTTAGCGGCGGTTAAGGCCACCGGCAAAAAGCAATTGATCATTGCTGGTGTCGTAACTGAAGTGTGTGTGGCGTTTCCTGTGCTTTCTGCGTTGGAAGAAGGTTACGAGGTGTTTGTAGTCACAGACGCATCAGGAACATTCAACCTCATGACACGTGATGCCGCTTGGGATCGTATGTCACAAGCAGGCGCTCAGTTAATAGCTTGGTTTGGTACAGCGTGTGAACTGCACCGCGACTGGCTAGTGTGCGATAACTCAGCGTGTCACCCAATACTTCCCAGTGTTGGGTGCGCGCTTTTCAAACCATATTCCTGACTATCGTAATCTAATCACCAGCTATACTACGCTTACAAGAAAGCTTAAAGGACACCCGCAATGAGTAACCTATCAAAATCTTTAGAGCATGAATGCACGGTGGCATCTGGTTGTAGCGCATTGAAGTTGGTTTTAACACCCAAAGATAAAGATTTGGGTGGGTTTAAAGTGCGGCGAACCCTGCCTGTGAGAGCATGCCGTAGCGTGGGGCCGTGGGTGTTTTTCGATCATATGGGTCCGGCGCATTTTAATGCGGGGCAGGGCATTGATGTACGGCCCCATCCACATATAGGTTTGGCGACCGTCACCTACCTTTTTGAAGGGGAAATGCTACATCGCGACTCGTTAGGCAGCGAGCAAACTATCGTGCCTGGCGATACTAACTTGATGGTAGCGGGGCGCGGCATTGTGCACTCAGAGCGCCAACGAGAGGAGATAAAAACAGCCCCACAAGATATCCATGGTTTACAACTGTGGTTGGCATTGCCAACGCAAGACGAGGTGTGTGACCCCGCGTTTTATCATTACGCCAGCGGTGATATTCCAAGCGTAACAGTAAACGGTGTGCCCGTTCGGGTTTTAATTGGCACAGCGTACGGCGTGGCCTCGCCCGTTAAAACCTTTTCAGAAACTTTATATATAGAAGCGCGAATGCAAGCGGGGCAGACGTTAGAACTACCGACAACCGATGAACTGGCGCTCTATGTGGTAACGGGGCGTTTAAGCGTGTTAGATAAAGCGCTTGAGCAACACAACATGGCCATCTTTGCAAAAGGCAGTGGCATTAGCGTTAAAGCCGAAGCCGACACCACGCTCGCCCTTATCGGCGGTGCACCTGTTGGCAAGCGCTACATGGATTGGAACTTTGTTGCCAGCGATAAATCCCTGATTGAACAAGCCAAACAAGATTGGCAAGCAGGCCAGTTTCCCAAAGTCCCCAATGATGAGGTTGAGTCTATCCCATTGCCCGAGTGGTGATTGGATTGAACATTGCAGTAAAACTTTAGAACAAACAAGAAAGCCATCAAAACAAAGTTTTGATGGCTTTTCATTTCGCTATTTGGTGGAGCTGGGGGGATTTGAACCCCCGTCCGGAAAGCGTCGACCTTCGGTCCTACATGTTTAGTATCGTCTATTGGTTAACCTTTAAATCTCGGACGAACACGATAAGTAAAGGCGAGGCCGCTTAGTTTTAGCCCTTCAACCCCGGCCAGGGTTTCCGTAGCGATCTTGTGTAGGGTGACACTCCAGAACCAGAACCACAAGCATTTCTTGGAGGAGTGCTAGCGGGCTATTATGCCGCTAGAGCGTAGTTATCGTCGTTTGCGATTACTTTAAATACGGCTTTTTTACGAGGCCAGCCGCACCTCGACATGCACCTTAGGCTTCATGAATCCCGTCGAATCCTAATCAGCCCCTGAATGTGTTATTCAGTGAAGTGACGCCAGTATAGCCCAGCGGAGGGCAATAGCTCAAGGAACTTTTTCAGGTAACTTATTAAATATGAATCGCTTGGGTGATTATTGTACAAAGTGCATTTACAATCGTTTATAATTTGTGTGCCAATGTAGCCATATATTACTTAACATTGTTGCATTGTTGTGCTCAAATGGCTTAGTTACGTTGTCAATAACAAAGTGGATTTGTTTTCGTAGGAATTAAGTCGATGTCGTTGTTTCGTTATGATAAAGATATGGGAGCGTTGTATTTACTCTCTCATCCATCAGAATCTGGTTTTCCAGCGAGTGCTTCTCAGCTGGTTGAATTGCTTGAGCAATCTGAATATGCCGATTTTGATATTGTCCACGCAAACATCGGTAAACTGTTCACAAGCAAAGACTCAGACAACGAATCCCTCGTAATTGCCATGGCCATAGGCGCCGAAATCTCTATCCGTGTTGATGATAATAATATGATTGCTGAGGCAACCATAGTCACCGCGCGTGGCGGCAACATGATTTCTATGGATGCAGCCGAGCAAGCGCTGAAAGACGCGGGTGTGAAACATGGTATTAACAAAACCGTACTTGAGCAATTTTTAGCGCAACAATTAGAACTGTCAGCGGGCGAGGTGTATAAAACCATCGTCGCGCACGGTCGTCGCGCTAAAAATGGCGATGATGCCAAATTTGTGCGCCTGTGTATGACAGCGCAGGACAGAGTGCTCAGCCCACAAGCCAAAGAGGGCGGTAAGGTTGATATGCGTGACCTAGGGGCCATCATCACCGTTAAGCCGGGTGCGCCATTAATGAAACGCATTCCACCCACAAAAGGCGAAACAGGCTATACCGTATTTGGTGACGTACTTGACCCAAAACCTGGCCGTGATTTTGAAATGCAGGTGCTTGAGGGCACTAAACTTGACGAAAATGACCCAAATATTCTGGTTGCCGATTCTAAAGGTGTGCCAGTAGCTGTGCCCCGCGGTATGCGTGTTGATGACGTTTTATGCTATCAAGACGTGGATGTCAGTACGGGTCATATTGAGTTTGACGGCAGTGTGATTGTCAGCGGTGACGTAAGAGATGGCATGCGCATCAAAGCCACCGGTGATATTACCGTGATTGGTTTTGTGGAGTGTGCGCAAATTGAAAGCGCTGGTGCGGTTACTATCATTCAAGGGGCAATTGGCAGAAAGCGCGCTGATAATGACGAGTTTTCGTGTTCTATCAAATCGGCGCGAACGGTTTCTATTGGCTATGCCCAGTATTGTCTTATTGAAACACAGCAAGATTTGTTTGTGGAACGTCAGGCGTTGCACTGCGATTTATCGGCAGGACGCTTGATCCGTATCGGTAAGGGTGAAAACCCAAGAGGCAAGTTGATAGGTGGTAATGTGCTCAATGCCCTGCGCCTTGAGACGGGTGAGCTGGGAGCACCATCTGGCACGCGTACTCGTATCGCCATTGCGCAAAATTGGTTTGAACTTAAAGAAAAACAAAAAGAGTTTAGAACCTTTGAAAGGCGCTTAACCGAAAAGGTCATGGAAGTGTCAAAGGCTAAAGCCAAGGCCACTAAGTCACCACAATCTAGTAAGCGTGACGAGTTTTTGAAAAAGTTAGAAGCGAGCGAAAAGCAGCTCGATATGCATTACAAGCGCAATCAGCGCAACATCAAAATTATCCAACAAAAGTTAGCGCGTCTACTGCATACCTGTCGTGTTAAGGTTAATGAGTTAATGCACCCCGGCATTGAAGTGGTCATTGCTAAAGACTCAAAACAGTTTACCCGTATTTATCCGCCGCACTCGGTGATGCTTGACGAAGGTAAGATCACTCAGCAGTTTAACCTGTAATAAGGTTAATGGCTTACTCTCTTAAAAGTACATTCGTATTTACAGTCACATATTGATAATTACTTACTAACCAATCCCCTAGAGTTTTGGCTCACTGTTAATCGCTCCATATTTTACGCCTTTTAGACTTTGGTCATTATTTGGTCATTTTGTATTTTTAGACTAAATTTATGAGTAAAGGTTGACACCGGTGTCAACGATATGCGTTAATACAGTGACACCGGTGTCAGGTTGGGGTGAGAGACAGCCTGATAGCGTACCTTTGAACGGGTAAATCAAAATGTGCTCAGTGCAAAGATTGGAGTGGAGTCTTTAATCGCGCTGAGCCTTTTTCCTCTAACCTATATAGAGAATGAGTCGAATATATGTTGCATCCTCGAATTAAAGAAGTTACCGAACGTGTTATTGAGCGCAGCCAAAATACACGTCACGCCTATTTAGACCGCATCGAAAAAGCAAAAAAACAAACGCGTGTTAGAGCAGGCCTTGGATGTGGCAACATTGCTCACGTAATGGCAGCATGTTCAAGTGATGACAAAGCACGTTTAAAAGCAGACGAGCAACCAAACCTTGCCATTATCAATTCATACAACGATATGTTGTCGGCTCACGTACCCTACAAAGAATATCCAGATTTAATTAAACAGATTGCACAAAAGTTTGATGCCACAGCACAGGTTGCAGGTGGTGTGCCAGCGATGTGTGATGGTGTTACCCAAGGCCGTGACGGCATGGAATTATCGCTGTTTTCACGCGATGTGATTGCCATGTCGACCGCCGTGGCGTTGTCACATGATGTATTTGACGGCGTATTTTGTTTAGGCGTGTGTGACAAAATTGTCCCTGGGCTGTTGATTGGCGCGTTGTCGTTCGGTCATTTACCTGTGTATTTCTTACCAGCAGGTCCGATGCAATCAGGTATTCCAAATAAAGAAAAAGCGCGTGTTCGCCAAAAGTTTGCCCAAGGCTTAGTCAGTCGTGAAGAGCTGCTTGAGGCTGAAAGTGCGTCTTATCACAGTGCCGGTACTTGTACCTTCTATGGCACTGCAAACTCAAATCAAATGTTGATGGAGATCATGGGTCTTCACCTTCCGGGTAGCTCATTTATTAACCCGTATACCGAATTACGTGATGGTCTAACTGGCAATGCGGTTGAGCGCATGTTGCAGCAACTCATTGATGGCAAAGACGCGAATTGTTTGGCGGATGTTGTGAGCGAAAAAACGGTGATTAACGGCTTAGTTGGGTTACTGGCAACGGGTGGTTCAACCAACCACGCTATTCATTTAGTGGCTATGGCAAAAGCGGCGGGCGTACAGATCACTTGGAAAGATATGGCTGATTTGTCTGAGGTAGTGCCTCTGCTTGCGCGTATTTATCCAAATGGCTCGGCGGATGTGAACCACTTCCAAGCGGCGGGCGGTATGGGCTTTTTGATGCGTGAACTGCGTGATGCTGGGTATTTACACAATGACGTTAAAACCATTGTCGGTGAGGGCCTAGACGCCTACACCCAAGAACCTGTGCTAGCAACAGATAGCAATCTGATCATGACTGACAGTAACGGTCCTAGCAAAGTGAAATGGGTGCCAGTGCCAGAGAAGTCATTGGACGAAGAAGTACTTCGCCCTGTTAACAACCCATTTAGCAAACAAGGTGGCTTGCAATTATTGACGGGCAACCTAGGTAAAGCAGTCATTAAGGTATCAGCTGTGCAGGAGCAACATCGTGTGGTGAGTGCCCCTGCAAAAGTGTTCAGCTCTCAAGGCGCGCTACAAGAAGCGTTTGCTAATGGTGAGCTTAATCAAGATTTTATCGCAGTGATTAAAGAGCAGGGCCCGAAAGCAAAAGGGATGCCTGAGCTACACAAATTAACGCCAGTGATGGCAACGCTACAAGACCAAGGTTTCAAAGTGGCGATTGTGACCGACGGCCGTATGTCTGGTGCATCGGGTAAAGTGCCAGCAGCGATTCACCTCGCGCCTGAGGCGGTAGAAGGTGGACTGATCGCCAAGATTCAAGACGGCGACTTAGTCACTTTGGACGCACCAGCGGGTGTTCTGAAAGTTCACGTATCAGATGATGAGCTTGCCAATCGTGAAGCGCAATTGACACAGCCTGAAATGACTTATGGCACAGGCCGTGAGTTGTTCAACGGATTTAGAAATATTGTTAGCAGTGCAGACTTAGGTGCGAGTGCCTTTGGTCTAGAAGAATAAAAGAGCATTGGGAATGAGGAAGGTTATGAGCATAGAGAAGATTTTATCATCGGCACCGGTAGTCCCTGTAGTTGTTATCGACAACTTAGAAGATGCCGCGCCGCTAGCGCAAGCTTTGTATAACGGTGGTTTAAAAGCATTGGAAATCACTTTGCGTACACCTGTGGCTGCGCAGGCGGTAAAAATTATGAAAGAAACAGTACCAGATGCCTACGTGGGCACGGGTACTGTGGTTGATAGAGCTACGTTTGAAGCATCGGTTGCTGCTGGCGCTGATTTTATGGTGAGCCCTGGTGTGAATGACGAACTATTGGCGCTTGCCAAAGAGTCTGATATTCCATTTTTACCTGGTGCTGCTACACCAAGCGAAGTGATGAATCTGGCTTCTCACGGTTTTAAATATCTTAAGTTCTTCCCTGCTGAAGCTGCAGGTGGTGCTGCCATGTTGAAATCCATCGGTGGCCCTTTACCGCAGGTAACGTTTTGCCCAACAGGGGGGATCACTTTAGAGAGTGCGCCAAAATACCTCTCACTGAGCAACGTAATTTGCGTGGGTGGTACGTGGATGTTGGACAAACAACTTATCGCAAACAAAGACTGGCAAGCCATTGAAGCGCTTGCAAAACAAGCAAGTGAAGTTAAATAATCAAGGGGAATCGCAGCATGATTAACGTCGCAATTAATGGCTATGGCCGTATCGGTCGCAATGTTTTACGAGCGCTTTATGAGTCTGGCCAAAATGAACAAATTAAAATCGTTGCTATCAACGATTTAGCACCAGCTAATGTAAACGCCCACCTGACTCAGTTCGATTCAGTACACGGTCGTTTCAACCAAACGGTAACTTTGCATGACAACACGCTGGTTGTTGGCAGTGATGAAATTACCCTAACGCAAGAGCGTGACCCTGCAAACCTACCTTGGAAAGCGTTGAACGTTGACATTGTTTTAGAATGTACGGGTCTGTTCACCTCAAGAGATGCAGCGGCTAAACACATTGAAGCTGGTGCGAAGAAGGTGATCGTATCTGCGCCGGGCACAGATATGGATGCAACGGTTGTACACGGTGTAAACAGTGAAGTGCTAAACGCGCAAAGCAACATCATTTCAAATGCTTCTTGTACCACAAACTGCTTAGCACCAGTTGCAAAAGCGCTTAACGATGTCATTGGTATCGAGCAAGGTAGCATGACAACCATTCATGCCTACACCAATGACCAGAATCTAAGTGATGTGTATCACCCTGATTTATATCGTGCGCGTAGCGCGACTCAATCTATGATCCCAACTAAAACTGGTGCTGCCAAAGCGGTAGGCTTGGTATTACCAGAGTTGGCGGGCAAATTAGACGGTATGGCGGTACGTGTGCCAACTATCAATGTTTCGTTAGTTGACCTAACTTTTGTTGCTAAGCGTGACACAACCATTGAAGAAGTTAATCAGGTTGTAAAGGCTGCCTCAGAAGGGGCAATGGCGGGTATTTTGGAATACAACGAACTACCACTTGTTTCTATCGACTTTAACCATAACCCAGCGTCTTCTGTGTTTGATGCAACGCAAACTAAAGTGGATGGCAAACTTGTTAAAGTGATGGCTTGGTATGATAACGAATGGGGTTTCTCAAACCGCATGTTAGACCAAGTTAAAGCGCTGGGCCAGTTTTTATAAAAATCCCACACGTTAAGACTTGTGATAAAGAGCCGCGCTAAAGCGGCTTTTTTATTTGTCTATTAAATGGGACACCCGTGGCCGTTTCTCCTTTGCCGTAAAGCCTATGAATCAGTTATCGCGTATAAGTATGTTGCTGTGCTTAATTATTATTTTGTATACATATCAGGTTGTAAAAGCTTGACTGTTGCTCCTGTGAGCAACGAAGGGAATGATGAGAATCATACAGCAATACAAAAAAGTAGTGTGATACAGAAAGCTACAAAGCGCTATATCAGCGCTCGTGTACGCAAAATTATACAAAGGCATGGAAGGCGTTGAATAACCTAGAGGCACAAGCAGCCCAATGCCTTATGCGGGGCTTTGTGTTGTTGACTCGCTATCTTCAACTACAGGTAAGGGCCAACCGCCCAGCGCTTGCCATTTATTGACAATATAGCAAAATAGCTCAGCGGTGCGCTCTGTGTCATATAACGCAGAGTGTGCTTGAGCGTTATCAAACTCAATCCCCGCAGTACGACATGCTTTAGCTAAAACCGTTTGACCCAGTGCTAAGCCAGCCAGTGAGGTGGTATCGAAACTGACAAACGGGTGAAACGGAGTGCGCTTGATGTTGTTACGTTCAATCGCAGCGTTTAAAAAGCCATGATCAAAGGCGGCGTTATGCGCGACCACCACTGAGCGCGAACAGCCCGCCGCTTTTTGCGCTTTTCTCACCATTTTGCAAATTTCTTTGATGGCGTCAGCTTCTACAACTGCGCCACGAAGCGCTGAGAAAGGGTCTATTCCGTTAAACTCTATGGCAGATTGCTCGATGTTGGCACCTTCGAATGGCTCAACATGAAAGTGTAAAGTTTGGTCTAAACTAAGGATGCCTGTTTCGTCCATTTTCAATGTGGTAACGGCGATTTCTAACAAGGCGTCTGTATCTTTATTAAAGCCTGCGGTTTCTACGTCGATAACTACAGGAAAGAAGCCACGAAAACGTTGTGAGTATAGAGTTTGCTCTTGATCTGCCATAATCTTATTGGTTGCTAAATTTGAGCCGCCCATTATACAAGGTGCATAAAAATATGCGAATCAGAGTTTGTGGGTGTTATTAAGTTATGGGCATAGTTATTGCATCAATGAGCACAGTAGTGACGCCATAGCAATAAATTGGCAAAGCGGAGTAAAGCGGTGAGTATACGGGTTAATATTTTTGGAGTTGGAGTACTGATGGCTATGATGAGTCAGCCTCAGGCGGCAATGCGGCAATACAGCGCCGATGCTGACTCATCCCATTGGACTGTCGATAAGAAAGCACGGCTCGAATGTAGTCTAAACCACGAGGTACCTTACTATGGTGATGCAATTTTTAGTGTCACCGCAAGCAAAAATAAAGATCTGACTTTTAACCTTGATATGGTGGTGCGTCCTGAGACGTATGCATTTGCGGGCTTGCAATCGGTTCCCCCTGTATGGCGTGCGGGTGTGCCAGCCCGAGACATTGGGCAAATGCAATTACTGAAAAAATTTGATGGTGAGCTAGATAATGTGCTGTCTTGGGAAATGCTCAGTGAATTAGAAAAGGGGTATTTTCCCACTTTCCATTATAAAGATTGGCAAAATAGCCAGGACCAGATCTCTGTAGCGCTATCATCAGTTAATTTTAAGCAAGCCTATTGGGCGTTTTTGCAATGTAGAGACAATCTGTTGCCCTATAGTTTTGAAGATATTTCATTTACGGTAATGAACTATAAGAAAAACTCCAGCGAGTTGACGAAGTCATCACGTAAGCGCTTGGATATGATAGGGGAATATCTCAATAACGACCCAAATATCGAGTCGATTTATATTTCTGCATATACGGATAGCCATGGTGGGCGGTGGCCTAATTTAGAGCTCTCCCGTAGACGTGCAGAGGCAATCAAAGAATACATTACAGCCAAAGGGGTTGCCGCGGATCGTATTGTTACTGAAGGGCTGGGTGAAAAGCGCCATGTGGCTGCGAACGATAACGAAATTGGCCGTAATCGCAACCGTCGTGTGGTCATTCAAATCTCTAGACCCTAACAGTTTGAGATATAAGCTATAAAAACGCCGCTAATTAAGCGGCGTTTTTATTTGAGCGACTAAATCTTATTGCGAATAAGGTCGCGAACAATAAATCGGTTAGGGTGAATTGCTTGGTGTACACGCTCGCTAAATGGTCGAGGCTCGTTACATAGGCTCGCGACTAAATGCTCGGTTGCTAGTGGGGCACTGCACAGCCCTCGTGCACCAAAGCCTGTCACAATATGGAGCCCTGCATGTGGTTGCACTTGGCTTGCAAAGCCATAGTGCTTGCCTTTGCGCAGGTTAGCAAAAGCGTACATCAGGTCTTGATTGTCAGGTACTTGCCCTAACATGGGGATGTGATCTGCAAAGCAGCAGCGCACTGCGGCCTTAGCACTGGCTATCTCGCCTAGGGTGTTGGCAAAGTCACAATTACCATAAAATTTATTGAGCTGAGCACGGTTGATGTGATCATCCTGTTCAGTGACGCTGCGGCTCTTGGTGTTTTTCTCAAATGTGGCGCCCATGCAATGTAGAGCGTCATTGGCCGGGGTAAAGTAACCTTTGTGGCACAGCACGGTTTGCAGGTGTGCCGATTGTTCGCTTGCACGAACGTGAGACACCTGCCCACGTACTCCTTGAATGGGAATGTCTTTGGTTTGCTCAAATCGGTCGCTATGCTCACCGCCACAAATGAAGACATCGCTAAACGGGCCGTAGCGTGTATTTTGTGCGTGTAACATCCAGCCTTCACTGGTCTTTTCAAGACGTGCAATGTCAGCGTTAAACTGTACCTGACAGAGCTCCTTTTTCTGAACCGCTGCAAAGATGGCATGCGTAAGCTGCGCTGGATTTACCCAGCCAGCCTGTTCGATATATAGCCCTGAGTAGGGCACAGATACACCGGCTATCTTGGATGCTTGTTGCTCGTTGACTTGGCGGATAAGGGCTTCTGGCCAGTTGCGCTTCTCAACCAAAGTGCGTTGCTGTGTTTGTTTTGCTTCACTGATAGCTTGTAACAGCACACCACACCAATCATGGTCGTAATGAAAGCCTAACTCCGTAATATGCTGATAAAAGCGTTTTGCATATAAAAAGCTATGAGCATAAAACTCACTTGGGGGATTATTATCAGCTTGAAGGTTTGGATAAATTGCACCTTGGCGATTGTGAGATGCGCCCTTGGCTAATGTGTCATCTTGGCACAGTAGTGTGCTTTTAATATTGCGCTTACTCAATTGATAGGCAAGGCAAGCGCTGGCGATACCGCCGCCTATGATCGCTACGTTGCTAAGAGACGACACGGCCGTAGCATAATAATCGGGTGTACTGGCGTAGCCATTTGCTGCACTTAACGTACCGACGACCATTTCTCTTTTTCGACCATAGCCTTTTACTTTTTTACATTCAAAGCCTGCTTGTTGTAGTCCTCTACGTACAAACCCCGCGGCGGTAAAGGTTGCAAAAGTGGCATTGCTGCGACTCAGATTTGCCATCGTATCAAACAAGGACTGTTGCCACATGTCAGGGTTTTTGCTCGGTGCAAAGCCATCTAAAAACCAAGCATCAACCAGCGCTGTTTGTTGGCAACTAATACTTGGTAGTGAGTCATGTACATCGCCAAACCACAAATCGAGAGTGACATTACCATCGTCAAACTCGAGGCGGTGGCAGCCCGCTAGGGCTATTGGGTACTGTGCGCACAATTGTTGTGCATAACCGCTTAAAGTTGGCCATGCAGCAAGTGCTTTAACTAGATCAGTGTGGCTTATGGGAAACTTTTCAAACGAAATGAAGTGCAATCTAGGCAGCTCTCCTTTGGTCTTAAGCGCATCGTATTGTTGCCATGCATTGAGAAAGTTTAAACCAGTACCAAAGCCTGTTTCGGCTATCACAAAGTGCTTTTGGTCATGCTTAGTTAAGCGTTCGGCGATATGATTTTGAGTGAAAAACACATAATGAGACTCAGCCAGTCCGTCATCATTCGAAAAGTAAACATCATCGAAGTTATCGGCTACAGGTGTACCCATATCGTTGAAATGAATTTGTGCGTTTTGGATCATAAAGCTACGAGGAAATTAAAAATTTCCCATATTTTACGCGTTTTCTCATGATACGTCCGTTGTAATTTGTGCTAATTTAATTCAGAGTACGTGTGTACGCTGGAAAGCTGACCACTTTGATGTTGATTTCAGCGTAGAATAATCGCAATTAAGTAAAGACTAAGGGAATTTACCCATGAGAAGAGCCGTAATTACGGGGATCGGTGTTGTATCTAGCATCGGCAACAACAAGCAAGAAGTATTGGAATCTTTGAAAGCAGGCAAAAGCGGCATTGCGTTCAACCAAGAGTTTGCTGACTATAAATTACGCAGTAACGTTTCTGGAAACATTGATATCGATGTGAAGCAATTTGTTGATCGTAAGGCACATCGTTTTATGGGCGATGCAGCGGCATACTCTTATATTTCAATGGCACAGGCGATTGAAGATTCAGGTTTGACGCCAGAGCAGGTTTCAAATGAGCGTACTGGCCTGATTGTTGGTTCTGGCGGTGGCTCATCAAAATATCAGGTGGAAGCAGCGGATATCCTACGTGAAAAGGGTGTAAAGCGAGTTGGACCATATATGGTACCTCGTACCATGGCAAGTACAGCGTCTGCGTGTTTGGCAACGCCGTTCAAGATCAAGGGTGTTAATTATTCAATTAGCTCTGCGTGTGCAACCTCTGCGCACTGTATTGGCAATGCGGTTGAACAAATTCAACTTGGTAAGCAAGATGTGATTTTTGCTGGTGGTGGTGAAGAGTTGCACTGGACTTTAGCAATGGAGTTCGATGCGATGGGGGCATTGTCAACCAAGTATAACGAGACACCAGAGAAAGCATCTCGTACCTACGATGCAAATCGTGATGGCTTTGTTATTTCAGGCGGTGGCGGTATCGTTGTTGTAGAAGAGCTAGAGCATGCTTTAGCTCGCGGTGCACATATTTACGCAGAAATTGTGGGCTACGGTGCAACTTCAGATGGCTATGACATGGTTGCGCCATCAGGTGAAGGGGCAGTACGTTGTATGAAGCAAGCTCTGGCCGACGTTACAGGACCTGTGGATTACTTAAACACACACGGCACATCAACACCAGTAGGTGATGTTAAAGAGCTTGGTGCGATTCAAGAGCTATTTGGTGAGAAATCACCTGCGATTAGTGCAACTAAAGCAATGACAGGTCATGCTTTGGGTGCGGCAGGTGTACATGAAGCGATTTATTCGTTGCTGATGCTAGAAAATAGCTTTGTGGCTCCATCAATCAATATTGATGAGCTGGACGAGCAAGCGAAAGGTCTGGATATCGTGACTGAACGTCGTGATGTGGAGCTTAACACTGTGATGTCAAACAGCTTTGGTTTTGGCGGAACAAATGCAACGTTAGTGATGCAAAAATACAAAGGCTAAGTCTTAGTTACCTAGTCTGAAGCCTCGCTTATGCGGGGCTTTTTATTACTTTATTGCATATGAGCAATAGATAGTAAAAAAGCCTCATAGTGAGGCTTTTTTACTATCTGGCTTTGTGTTTCATTAAGCGCTCTTTCTCACGAGACCAATCTTTTTCTTTGGTATCAGCACGTTTGTCGTGCATTTTCTTACCTTTGGCCAAGTGGAACTCTAATTTTACCCAGCATTTTTTCCAGTACATAGCTGTGGCAATAAGAGAGTAGCCCTCACGCTCGGTGGCGCCGACAAGACGGTCAATTTCGCGCTTGTTGAGCAGTAATTTACGATACCGCATAGGATCACAAATTACGTGGGTAGAGGCACTATTCAATGGTTGGATCTGACTGCCTAGCAGAAACGCTTCGCCATCTTTTAGGTGGATATAGGTGTCAGAAATATTGACCTTACCAGCTCGGATACTTTTTACTTCCCAGCCTTGTAGCTCAATACCTGCTTCGAATTTATCGTTTAAAAAATACTCATGACGCGCTTTTTTGTTTAGCGCGATGGTATTGCTTGTTGATTTTGATGATTTTTTCTTTGCCATAATGGCCTAGTTTACCTAGAAAAGAGAATAGAAAACAGCGCTTTTTTTATTTTGCAGGTTATTTTCCCTTAGCAGGGGCGCACATACAAGATAAATCTTAAAAAGCTTGCTAAAATCGGCGCAAATGAATTGGAGTACCTATGCCACAAATAGAAAAAACCGCGTTGGTGATGTATAGCAGCCAAGAAATGTTTGATTTAGTCAATGATGTTGACGCGTATCCAGCTTTTTTACCTAATTGCTCTGATGCAAAAATACTACAAGCAAATGAACAGAGTATGACGGCGAGCTTAGAAATATCTAAAGCGGGACTGAAAAAATGGTTTACCACAAAAAACAGTTTTGATGGAATGACTGTGCATATGCAGTTAGTTGAAGGCCCATTTAAATCTTTACATGGACACTGGCAATTTATTGAATTGGACGATCAAGCGTGTAAAGTAAGTCTAAAGCTTGAGTTTGAATTTGCTAACAAACTGATTGAAATGGCATTTGGTAAGGTATTTAACGAGGTTGCAAAGAGCATGGTTGCTGCATTCACACAACGTGCTAGAACGGTTTACGGGGCCAGATAATGATTAAAGTTGAAGTGGTATTTGCGATTCCACACAAAGCGACATGTCTGCAAGTCGATGTAGCAGAAGGAACCTCTGCTGAGCAAGTGGTGATGCAATCAGGCATTTTAGAAAAATGCCCAGAAATTGATGCGGGCAATTTAACTTTAGGTATTTGGAATCGCACCGTAAAAAATCACCAAGTAGTAAAAGAAGGTGACCGAATTGAGATCTATCGCCCGCTAATAGCGGATCCCAAGGATGCAAGGCGCAGAAGAGCTGAAAAGGCCAAAGAAGAAGGGCGTGCGAACAAGATAACTGGCGGCCGCCCTTTAAGCTAATAATCTAGTAGGGCACCTGACGGTTATTTATAGGCATTAAAAAAGGGCGAATCGCCCTTTTTTAGTCAACTACCCAAGAGTTATTCATCTAGTGGAGTATTAAATGATTCTGGCTCGTCAAAATCACCAGTAATTTTCGTCAGCTTATCGCCATCGAAATGCACGGTAAGTGATTTACGTTGCTCAGATTCACGGTCGATGTTGAATACATAAGCGTAATGCCACTTTTGATTGTTAAAAGCGTCTTTAGCGATAGGGCTACCGAGGACGAACAACACTTGCTCGCGAGTCATATTGACACGTAGTTTATCTACATCTGACTGCTCTAAAAAGTTACCTTGTGGCACATTGATGCGGTATACCCAACTTGAGCAACCAGACAACATCACAGTAATGACAACAGCACTGAGCCATACAGAAAGGGATTTATTAGACAGCATGTATTTGTGTATCCTTGTTTTGTGTTATTTGCATGATACTGATTAAGCGCAGAAGGTAAAGCTTCTTGTGGAACTTCGACCATACATGCAGCAAAAAGTTTCTCCATAGTAGGTATTTTGACATGGTGATAGAGCCAAGAGACACTAAAAAATGGTTTGTTTATATTGTAGAGACAAAGTTTGGCCATTGGTACACAGGCATAACCACGGATGTCGCTAAACGGTTTGCAGCGCACAGTGCTGGGACTGGGGCTAAAAACTTAAAAGGGAAGGGACCATTAACCTTGATTTTTAGTCACGCAGTAGGTGATAAAAGCGAAGCCAGTAAGTTAGAGTGGCAAATCAAAAAACTTTCTAAGGCGCAAAAAATTCAGCTGGTGCAATCTAAAGGACAATCAAGCAATGCAACGATAAAATCATTGATGAAGTTGACCACGTGTTGATACTTTTTAAAATCTATTTGCTCAAGTGTATCTTTAACACTGTGATGGTGTTTATCTTCCCCCATACCAAAATACAAATAGGGTAGCCCAGCTTTGTGAAAGGCATAGTGATCGCTGGCTTTGAGCCAATCAACACGTTCGGTGCCAACCAACCTACGCATTCTTTGTGGTGAACTGGCGAGCTTCAATTTGAAGTCATGTACTGGTAATCTGGCTAACACCTCTACGTAAGGTTTAGCCGTTCTAGAATGCATCACATAAAGCGTACTTTTTTGGTTTAATGCCAACATATCAAGGTTAATATTGAGCGCATACTCCGTACTATTTATCTTACTAGCGTAATGCTTAGCGCCGTGAAGACCTTTCTCCTCAGCATCTGTGGCAAGCAAGATAATTGGGTAATATCGCTTAGCAGTTTTTAGTTGCTGTGCTAAGGCTAGCAAGGCTGCAGTACCCGACGCGTTATCATTTGCACCGGCATATATTTTACTGCCCTTGGTGCCTAAATGGTCGTAATGTGCTGACACAACGATTGCTTTTCCACAGCGCGGAGTATTACAAGGGAGTTTAGCTACAACGTTGTGCCCAGTGGCCTCTGATGTAAAACCAGTTTTGAACGAAAAGCGTTGATACTCGGTTTGTAGGCCAAGTTGTGTGAATCTTGCAAAGAGGAATTGAGCGCTGAGGTTTGGCTCATCGCTACCGGCACTTCTGCCTGCATGTGCTGGGCTTGTGAGTGTTGCTAAGTCGTCGAATAGCTGTTGCGACACCGCAAAAGGCGATGCGCAACAAAGTATGATGGTACTAATTCTTAGCCACAGCTTGCAGCCATTGCAATTTGCCTTGATAACGGTTGCGGTCATGGTCAAATTCAGAAAGCTCATAAGCTTTTGATAAATAATACTTCGCACGTTCAAGGTCGTCTCTCAAATAATATACTTTTGCCATGCCAAAATAGCTGTCGTGTAGATGATGATCAAGCTTTTTGGCTCTGCGGAAGAATGACAGGGCTTGTGAGTATTGTTGCGCATTAAGCGCTTCGTTACCTTTTACAATCAGGTAATAGGGGTTATTTTTGCGCTTATCTTCAAGGCGGGCAAGAATTTTCTCACCTTCATCTACTCGGTCAGTGAGCTTGAAAAGCAAGGCCAGATTACCTAATACATTATTGTTTTCAGGATCAAGCGTGAGTGCTTGTTGATAGGCTTGCTCTGCCTGTTCATGAAATCCTGCAACTCGATACAAAATTCCTAGGTTTCCCCACGCCCCAGAATATTCTGGATCTGCTTTTACGGCAGCTGATAAATAGCTGTAGGCTTTATCGTTATCAGCATTTACCAAAGCCATTGCGCCTTTGTTGCTATAAAACATCGCTAAAATGCGTTGTTTGCTGATGTTGGAAGTGCTAAATGCTTGTCTACGACTATTTGGATCAAAATCGATGACGATTGATTTTGGGCGTGTATATAAGATATGGCTGTTATCTACATTACGATTCGTCTCAGAGACAACCAAATTTACATGACCTGTCAATAAGCTGTATCCTTGGCTTTGGTCCCAATATTCAGGAATATGAACCCGCTGAAATTGAGCATCAAACCCTAAGTGTTCAGCCAAGCTATAGGCTAGGATTGATAGTGATAGGCAGTTTGCGTTCAAGTTGTAGTAGGCTTGTGATGCGGTTAAGTTCGCGTCGGATTGATAGGCCAGTGATGACTCGCCATTATCAACCAGAAACTGCATCAGTGCCTTGGTTTGTGCTAGCTGAGGCGTACCATTTTTAAAAAAGAGTGTTAATTGTGATGTAATTTTTGGGTCTAAGTGAAATACATCATGTTCAGATTCAACCGCTACGCGTTTGAATGTACTATTGAGGCCTATGTTCTGGTCAATGTGTATCGAGCCAGATGTACTATTGCAGCCCGTGAGTATCAGCGCACTCAATAAGGCACTTAGGCATAGGGTTTGTTTAAATATTGGCATAACATATTTCCTGATACAGCTACATATCTATAGCATAGTTGATATTTCAAGTCCTTTGGCAGTTTAAGGGTTACAAATTATTTCGGTTAGTACTGACAGAGACCGTGATCAAGCGTGAAATATTTCACAAAGCTGATGGAATATGAGTAATTATGCGAGGAAGGAAGTTTGGCGGTCATCAAGACCGCCAGTGAAAGAGGTTATTTTTGTTCAAAACTCGCAACTAAATCATCCAGCGATTTAGCGGAGTCTGCGAGTGCTTGAATCGCATGTTCTGTATTAAGCTGAGCATTGGTGACTTCATCACTAATAGTGCTGATGTGCTCTATACTGCGCCCTACATCAGCCACCACATTACTTTGTTGCTCGGTTGCAGCTGCGATAAGTGTCGTCATATCATTGATTTGATTGGCAGCTTCGGTGACTTCTGACATCAATTCAACTGACGTTTGCATGCTCTCTACGCTGTGTTCAGCCTGTTGTTTTGACTGATTAATTTGCACAACAATAGCATCAGATGTTTGAGTCAACTCACTGATTGTCGCTTGTATTTCATCGGTAGACTTTGAGGTTCTACTTGCAAGCGCACGCACTTCGTCGGCCACCACGGCAAACCCTCTGCCATGCTCACCGGCACGGGCTGACTCAATCGCTGCATTGAGCGCCAATAAGTTAGTTTGCTCAGAGATACCGCGAATCGCATCAACAATATTGGCGATTGACTGTGTTTTCTGAGCTAAGGTCTCAACCTCATGCGCCATGGCGTCAATGTCACCAGCCAAGGTTTGCAGAATTTGCTGGCTTTGCTGTACGCGTTGATGGCTTTGTTCGGATGATGCTTTGCCTTGCTCAGTAAGCTTTGCCGAATTATTGGCACTGCCAGCAATCTCTTGTACAGTTGCGCCCATCTCATTGATAGCTGCTGCAACACTAATTGTTTGAGACTTTTGTTCGTCCAGTGCTTTTGAGTTTTTGATACTTTGTTCAAACACCTGCTCACTGGCCGTGCGGATCTCACGGCTTTCGCTGGCAACCATTTTGATTGCCGACTCAATTTTTGAAATAAACTCGTTGAAGCCATCTGCCAAGGCTTGTAATTCAGGCTGGTTGGACTGTGGTACTCGGTAATGTAGCTTAGCGTCACCACTGCCCAAGCGTGCAAATAATTGTGCCATATTTGACAGTGGTGCACTCAGGTTCTTCGCCATTAATAAGCTGATAAAGCTTGCGATTATTGCCGTGATCAGAGCGAACAGGATAATTTGCCATTGCAAAGAGTTAATTTCATCAAATACCTCTTTAGAGGGGACTTGTGCGATAACATACAGGTCGGTCTGCTCGATTGGGCTTGCGGCAACGATAGTATTACGACCATCAATCACAAAGGACCCAGATGAAAATGTTTTACGTGTTAGCAACTGGTTGTTGGCGTTACGGCCATAAAAATCACTCAAATTAGATTTGGCAACTTTAGATGCATCCGGGTGAAGCTGTACCTGACCTTGTGAGTTGACCACGTATACAAAGCCTGTTTTTTCTATTTTCATCTCGCTTAGCATACGCTGCATATCATCAATACTTTTGGCCAACCCTGCCAGACCAATACCATTAGTTTGTTGATGATTTACAAACATTTTTACATCACCTGGCGCTTCTTGGAAAATGCTAATAGAGAACGCCTCGCCACTTTGAGTAAACCCGAAGAACCAACCATCTTGTTGTTGATTTAAAACGCGCAGAAATCCGTCTTGGTTCCAATATTGAGCACTTTGTCGATTGGCCCAAGACGCAGTCACTAGGTCGTACTGCCCAGCTATGCGCTTAAGTTCATCCACCAGTGTTTGTTCATCCAGTTGGCCTTGCTTGGCCATCTCAAGAATGAACTTGTTACTGGAGAGTTGTTGGGCTGCACTTTTTAGTTGCAAAATTTGTTGTGCTATTGATTTATTTATACTTTCTACTTTGCTTGGTAGCTCTGACTCCAACATCCTTTTTTCAGTCATGGTCTTGGCACTATAAATCGCTGTGGCACCAATGACACTGGCAACTATGATTGCGATTAAACTACCCAGTAGGGTGATCCTTTGAGTGATAGATAAGTTATACATCCGCATTTAATTACACTTTTTACCGAACTGAATTAAATATTCTAGCATAACGGATTATTAGGGCATATTATTTCTGCGCCATAAGTTTCCGATGTGTTTGTATACACAGGTTTTATTATATAAACCTATAAATTAGTTATATAACTCTAATTGGTGATTTATACAGGCTGAACATGGATATTGGATCTATAATAGAAAAAGCCCATCGCATAGGCTGATGGGCTTTGGTTTCTAACAAGCGAACTGTTAAAAACTGGCAAGGTCGCTCAGTTACTTGCCTAGGGAGAAGGTTTAAACGATTTTCTTCATCGCTGACATGTAACCACGTAATGTCTCACCAATTACTTCAACAGGGTGGGTACGAATAGCATGGTTTACCTTGATCAGCGCCTGATTATCAACGTAGTTATCGCTCTCACTTAGACCTTGGCCTATGACATCTGCATTCACTTTGCTCATAAATGGCTTAAGTAGCGGTAAACATGCATGGTTATATAAATAACAGCCGTATTCTGCGGTATCAGAAATCGTTCTGTTCATTTCAAATAACTTCTTACGCGCAATGGTATTGGCAATCAAAGGTGTTTCATGTAGTGACTCATAGTAAGCCGACTCATCAATGATGCCCGCAGCGGTCATGGTTTCAAATGCTAACTCAACGCCCGCTTTCACCATTGCAACCATTAAAATACCCTTATCAAAGAACGTTTGTTCACAGATTTCTTCATCGGTATTTTGTTGCTTTTCAAATGCGGTGTTAGCGGTTTCTTCGCGCCATGAAAGTAGTTTGGCGTCGTCTTCTGCCCAGTCTGCCATCATACCTTTTGAGAACTCGCCGCTGATGATGTCGTCCATATGCTTGTTGTAAAGCGGACGCATTATTTGCTTTAGCTCTTCACTTAACTCAAACGCCTTGATTTTTGCAGGGTTTGATAAGCGATCCATCATGTTGGTGATACCGCCGTGTTTGAGGGCTTCTGTGATCACTTCCCAACCATATTGGATGAGTTTAGAAGCGTAGCTAGCATCAATGCCTTGCTCGACCATTTTATCGAAACAAAGTAATGAACCAGTTTGCAACATGCCACACAGGATGGTTTGTTCACCCATTAGGTCTGACTTCACTTCTGCGATAAATGAAGAGTGTAATACACCTGCTTTGTGGCCACCGGTGCCAGCTGCATAAGCTTTAGCCTGTGCCAAACCTTTTCCTTCTGGGTCGTTTTCTGGGTGAACAGCAATAAGCGTTGGTACACCAAAGCCACGCTTGTACTCTTCACGTACTTCTGTACCAGGACACTTAGGTGCTACCATGATCACGGTAATGTCTTGGCGTACTTGCATGCCTTCTTCAACAATATTAAAGCCATGTGAATAGGCAAGAGTTGCACCTTGTTTCATCAGTGGCATGACTGCACTCACTACCGCTGTATGTTGTTTGTCAGGTGTTAGGTTAAGCACAAGATCTGCTGTTGGGATTAGCTCTTGGTAGGTGCCTACGGTAAAACCATTTTCTGACGCACTGATAAACGATTGACGCTTTTCTTTGATAGCAGATTCGCGCAGCGCATAGCTTACATCTAAACCCGAATCACGTAGGTTTAAACCCTGATTTAAACCTTGTGCGCCACAGCCAACAATGACCAGTTTTTTGCCTTCTAATACCTTTACCCCATCGTCAAATTCTCTAGGGTCCATAAACTCGCATTGTGCTAATTGAGCAAGCTGCTCTCTTAGGGGTAATGTATTGAAATAGTTCGCCATGATATTACCTTTATAAAATCACTTGTTGTTAGAAATAATGATAGGTTGAGCATAAGCGCTGTTATTGATTACGTAAAATGATATATTTGAATTATTATATTTCATTTAATGAAAGGTAAGGTATGGACCATAAACAATTGGGCTACTTTCTCACATTGGCTGAAACACTGCACTTTGCCAGAGCCAGTGAGCTATGCCACGTGAGTGCACCAACGCTCAGTCGCCAAATTAAGCAACTTGAGCAAGAGCTTGGCACTGAACTTTTCATCCGTGACAATCGCAGCGTGATTCTAACACCCCACGGCAAGGCATTTGTTGAGTATTCTCAAGCCACACTGGCCAAATGGCGACAGTTTAAAAGTCATTGTCAGGATAATGAAGGTCCACTTAGCGGGGAGTTGAGCATGTATTGCTCGGTGACCGCCACTTATAGTTTTACCTATGAATTGTTTGCGCTGTTTCGTAAGCAGTACCCTGCGGTTGAGCTTAACCTCAACACGGGCGACCCTGCGTTTTCGATAAATCATGTACAAACAGGAAAAGAAGACTTAGCGGTGGCGGTGAAGCCATCGACCCTACCGCAAGGCCTGGCATATTTACCGCTAGGTAAGTCTCAGCTTGTTGTTATTGCCCCTGTGATGGATTGCCCGCTCACAGACATTTTAAATCGTTATCAAAACAGCAGTGCACTGTGGGCAAATTTGCCATTTATTATGCCCGAACACGGTGTGCTCAAAGAGCGGGTTGACGCGTTTTGCACTGTGCAAAAGCTCACTCCAAAAGTATATGCTCATGTATCTGGACATGAAGCCATGGTGGCGTTAGCAAGTTTAGGCTTTGGGGTGGCATGTGTACCGCAAATTGTGTTGGATCAAAGCCCCTTTCAACAACAAGTGCAATACTTAGATACTCGGGGAATGCTGGAAGGCATTGAAATTGGACTCGTCTGTAAACAAAAGCGGCTACAAGACCCAGTAGTGAATGCACTGTGGCAATGCGCAACAGAATTATTTTAAGCGTGATTGAGATAATATTGTTTTGTTTTTAAAAATGATGATTCACAAGGTTTTACGGCGTTTTACACACAGTCTACATCTTAATGGGTCTACAAATTTGGCCTACATTCCTCGGTATATTTGACACCATATACTATTTATAAAGACTTTTCTGTTTACAGATTAGTCATGGCTTGTTGATGATTTTACCGATCTTTATGCAGGCAACGCAAATAATATTGATTGTCATTTAGATATGTGTATACTTTACCCCCATATCAAGAAATATAAATATTAATAATTTTCTGAGGAAATCATTGATGGTTTTAAGAAAGTCTCTCTTAGCTACTTCTATTTTGGTTGCAACATTGGGTTTAACTGCGTGTGGCGGTTCAAGCTCTGACGGCTCTAACAACAACCCAGATACAGATACGCCAACGAATAAAGCACCAACAGCAATTGCATTGGCAGCACAAGGTGACGTAAATGAGAACGTGGCAGGTCAAGTGGTTGGTACGTTGTCTGCAACTGATGCAGATGCAAACGAAACTTTCACCTTCTCAACTGAAGATGAGCGTTTCACAATCGATGGCACTTCACTTGCGCTAAAACCAGCAGTGACACTTAACTATGAAGCTGAGCAAGAAGTATCAGTTGACGTTACCGTAAAAGACAGCGCCAACAATACGTTTACGCAAACGGTAACCTTTGAGGTAGCAGACGAACAAGATTATGATTTTGTGAACAGCACATCTGGTGAGTCAAGCGTATCTTACTCAGGCCAAATTGCACGTCACGTATTGATTAAAGAGCTTTACAACTACATTGGTAGCGCTGATGGCTTGTTAGCTGATGCACAAACAATGACAGCTGAAGAGCTACTCGCTCAGCTAAACAAATACTACAAAATCGCTGATGGTGATTACGATGCGGTTGCAGTCGCGATGACATTGACGGTTGTGAGCGATTCTGAGCAAATGACGCTCTCTGACATTTCTGGTAGCCACAAAGACTTAAGCGGTAAAATTGCGGGTAACGATGCTACAGGCCAACATAACAACTGGAATGATGGTACAAGCTTTGAAGGTTGGGCGGGTCTTGAGACTAACACGCCAGAGGGCCTAATCAATGCGTTATTTGCTCAACTTGTTGAACGTGCGCAGGCTTCTTCAGTTTCAACACCAAACGGCAAAGAAATTGAAACGCTTTATGTAACGGCTGATGGTGTTGACCTTAAGCAACTTACGCAAAAGTTTTTATATGGTGCCGTGGCATTCTCACAAGGTGCGGATGATTACCTAGACAATGCAACGGAAGGTAAAGGCTTACTAACCAGCAACATCATTGAAGGCGATGCAAAGTACAGCAACCTTGAGCACCAGTGGGACGAAGGTTTTGGTTACTTCGGTGCTGCGCGTAACTACATGAGCTACACAGATGAAGAAATCGCAGGTAAAGGTGGCCGTGAAGGCTGGCAGGGTTACAATGACTACAATGCAGACGGTAAAATTGACCTAAACGCTGAGTACAACTTCGGTAACTCAACGAATGCTGCAAAGCGTGACTTAGGTTCGACAGATGCTGAGGCTTCAACTGATTACAGCAAAGAAGCATTTGATGCGTTCTTCGCAGGTCGTAAGCTTATCTCTGACAATGTAGGTACGGAATTAACAGACGCACAGCTAACTGAGCTTAAAGCATACGCAGTTGCTGCAACCGCGGCGTGGGAAAAGTCAATCTCAGCAACGGTTGTACACTACATCAACGATACAGTGCAAGATTTAGAAGACATGAAAGCGGGCACCTATGAGGCCGATAAATTTGTGACTTTAGCTAAGCATTGGTCAGAAATGAAAGGCTTTGCGCTTAACCTACAGTTTAACCCAGAATCACCGTTTAACAGCGAAGCTAACGCTGGCAAGTTTGCACAAATGAACGAGTTGATGGGTAATAAACCTGTTGTTGGTGCGCAAGCTGATATGGAAGCATACATTGCGCAACTACAACAAGCGCGTGATATTTTAGAGCAAGTATATGGCTTTGACGCTGATGTTGTTGCCAACTGGTAATTAACACACAAGTCAGACTTTTAAAAAAGGTTAGCTTTTATAAGCTAACCTTTTGTCGTATAAAAAATCTATAAAAAGAGGCAATTGATGGCACCAACATTAAAACCTTTACTATTAGCAAGTACCGTCGCGGCACTGTTAAGCGGGTGTGGTGAAAGTACCTCAAGTTCAGCGGGTGAAAACTTTGCTGATAACAAAAATGACGTGGTAACTAGCTTTGACCAAAAAGCATTATTGGTTAACCTCACTGACAACGTAATCACGCCAACATTTGAAGCATTTGCAGACAAAGCACAATCATTACCGAGTCAAATTAAAGCCTACTGTGACTTAGAAACCGCCTATGATCCGAGCATGCAAGATGATGCTGCCAAACAAGCACTGGATGCTGCGAAGCAGGTTTCTCAAGATGCATGGCGTGAAGCGATGATCAGCTGGCAACATGCTGAGCTTATGATTGTAGGGCCATTGCTTGATAACGACAAAGCACTGCGCAACGACATTTACTCTTGGCCACAGGCAAGTACTTGTAGTGTTGACCAGGATGTAGTGTTTTTTGAACAGGGCAATGTGAATGGCACGGCCTACAATATCCGTAATCGTTCTGATAAGCGTAAAGGTCTTGATGCTCTTGAATATTTGCTGTTCAACGAGAACCAAGACTACAGCTGTAGTGCAATCGCTGCCGGTGATATTCTGGATGACTGGAATACACGCAGTGAGCAGCTTCGTAAGGTGGCGCGTTGTAATTTTGCTGTAGAAGTGGCCAGCGACTTGAGCCACTCTGCGCAAACCTTGATAAATCATTGGAATGGTGAACAAGGCTACAGCCAAGTACTGAAGAACGCAGGTGAACCGGGTAATAAGTTTACAACCCAAACCAAAGCCATCAATGAAATCTCTGATGCGCTGTTCTACATGACAGAAGAGTTAAAAGACTACAAATTAGCTACGCCTTTAGGCTTGTTTGCGAACAGCTGTGGTCTAGAAGCTTGTCCGCAAGAAGTAGAATCTGTGTATGCAAAGCACTCGATAGAAAACATCAAAGCAAACATTGAAGTGTTTGAGAAGCTATTCCTAGGTGGTAGCAGTGAAAGTAACAGCACTGGCTTTGACGATTTTCTAGATGAGCAACAGGCATCAGATACTAAACAAACCATGTTGCAAGGTATCGCTAATGCTAAAGCTGCGGCTAATGCATTGGAAGGTAATTTGCAAAGCGCACTGACTAACGATAAAGCCAGCGTTACTAATACACATACTCAAGTGAAATCGGTGACCGATCAGCTTAAAAATGACTTCATCAATAAACTTGCACTAGAACTTCCAAAAACGTCGGCAGGTGACAATGACTAAAGGACCTTTTATGCAAAAATCTTTGTTGGCGTTGGCCGTCGCAGTTGCGATACCTAACGCGTTGGCAGCGGATAATGACGGTGAGTTAGAACATATTCAGATCCTAAGTCACTACGACAAACTTCGCACTGAAGCGGGCTCTGCCACGTTGCTCAGTGAAGAACAATTAGAGAAGTACGAATACGATGACATTCACCGTATTCTGGCCTCAGTGCCGGGTGTCAACATTCGTGAAGAAGATGGTTATGGCTTGCGTCCTAATATCGGCTTTCGTGGTGTGACACCTGAGCGCAGTAAGAAAATCACTATCTTAGAAGATGGTGTCTTGATTGGTCCATCTCCTTATTCTGCGCCTGCGGCGTATTATTTTCCAGTAACCACGCGCATGACGGCGGTTGAAGTATTTAAAGGCCCTGCAGCAATTAAGTACGGACCGCAAACAGTGGCGGGAACGCTGAACTTGATCACTCGTCAAGTACCAGAGTTTACCGAGGGCGGTATAGATATCGCAGCCGGTAGTGATGGATATCAAAAGGCCCACGGGTATTTTGGTTCTGTGGTCAACAATGTGGGCTTTTTACTGGAAGGCGTTAACTTACAGGCTGACGGTTTTAAAGAGTTAGATGGTGGTGGTAACACTGGGTTTAACAAAAATGACTTGCTCGCTAAGTTTAACTACAAAATGCGTATGGGTGAGTTTGACCATACTTTTGCTTTGAAATTGTCTTATGCAGATGAAGAGTCGGATGAAACATACCTAGGTTTGACAGATTCAGATTTTGCCAGCACGCCGTATCGTCGCTACGCAGCATCTCAAGATGCCTTGATGGAGACAGAGCATCAGCAGGTGATGTTTTCACATTACCTAGAAAGCGAAGATGTACGCGTGACGACTCGTGTTTACCGTAATGATTACGAACGTGCATGGCGCAAGCTTAACGGTTTAACCAATAACAGTGGCTCGCTGTCGGCGATTTTAGCCAACCCTGAGCAGTATGCTGATGAGTATGCAGTGATAACAGGGCAACAAGACTCTATTTTGGCGGGTCGCAACTCAATATTCTTGACCATGGGCACGAACGACCGTGAGTACTATTCACAAGGTGTGCAGGTTGATGCTTCATTCAAGTTTAACTTGTTTGATTTACAGCATAAGCTCTCAGCGGGTGTGCGTTATCATGAAGATGAAATTGAGCGTAAACACTTTGAACAGACCTATGCGATGACATCGGGGTCAGTGGCAAATACGGGTCAAGACAAGGTATTTACAACCCTAGATACAGAATCCACCGATGCGTGGTCTGTATATCTTGAAAATCAAATCACGGTTAATGCATTGACCTTAGGTGTTGGTGTGCGTGGTGAGTTGATGGATATGCACTACCAAAACAACAAAGATGCGCAAGATTGGCAAGCTAAAACAACGCGCATCTGGTTGCCTGGGTTAAGTGGCTTCTATAAGCTATCTGATGAGTCGGGTCTGTTATTTGGTGTGCATCAAGGGTTTGTACCATCATCCCCAGCACAAGCAGATGATATTAAGTTAGAAAAGAGCGTTAATTACGAGTTTGGTGGCCGCTTTAATGACGGTGTAACTCAGTTTGAATTAGTCAGCTTTTATAATGATTACAGCAACCTAAAAGAGAGCTGTAGTCAGTCGAACTGCGGTATTAACGCTCAAATAGATCAAGAGTTTAATGGCGGAGAAGTGGATGTATACGGTGTCGAGGCGCAATTCTCACAGCGTTACCCATTGAGCCTAGATTTAGAAATACCTTACAGCTTGGTGTATACCTATACCAAAAGTGAATTTCAGCACGCCCTGCGCTCTGAATTTGCACAGTGGGGGGAAGTTAAAAAAGGCGATGAACTGCCTTATTTGCCTAACCACCAGGCAACCTTTAATATTGGCTTAGCTGCGCAAAACTGGCAGCTTTCAATGGCGGTTAAATACATCAGTTCAATGCCAGAGGCTGCTGGTGTGAGTTGGGCAGATGCGGATGCAGGTATTTCAGTAGACATTCCTCTTGCTGGTAAGGATGTGCCGTCTAATATCACCGTTGATTTATCAGCAAGCTATGAGCTTGGGGACTACGGCCGCGTGTATGCCAAAGTAGACAATCTCTTAGATGAAACAGAAGTGGTGAGTCGTCGCCCGTATGGTGCAAGACCAGGCAAACCTCGTCAGTTCTCGTTGGGCTATAAGTATCAGTTTTAATGGGTTTTGCTGATACAAAGGTTAAATTAAGGGTCACAATGTGGCCCTTTTTTTGGGGTAATCATGTTAGAACAGATGTGGCAGAGCTTTATCTCTTTGCCAAGCTATTTGCTTGATGCTAATAAGCGTATTTATCTACCTTACTTATTCAGCGCGGTTGTCATGGCGGTGCCCGTATATTTTGCTGCTCAATTGCCCCAGCGTTCAATGCGTGGCTTTTTACAATTCTTGTTTCCCAAAAACGTCTGGTTATGTAAAAGCGCTCGACTAGACTACTGTTTGCTGGTGAGTAACGTTCTGCTCAAAGCTGCCTTGTTTGCACCGATTGTGTTAACTATGGTGCCTGTTGCGATAGCGACAACAGAAATTCTAGAATGGTGCTTTGGTCAACCGCTACACCTCCCATGGCCAGAGTCGGCGGTCATCGCGATATTTACCTTAATGTTATTTATTGTCGATGATTTAACGCGTTTCTTATTGCACTTACTGCTTCACAAAGTGGCGTTTTTTTGGGAGTTTCATAAAGTACACCATTCCGCCAAGGTGCTAACGCCGTTTACGATTTATCGCTCACACCCTGTTGAAAGTTATCTCTATGCTTGCCGAATGGCACTAACGCAGGGACTTGTTGTGGGTTTGGGTTATCACTTTTTTGGCACAGAACTCAGTATGTACGACATTCTAGGTGCCAATGCATTTGTGTTTTTATTCAATATTTTTGGTGCCAACTTGCGACATTCTCATATTCGCTTTACTTGGGGTGATTGGCTTGAAGGGTGGTTTATTAGTCCTGCGCAGCATCAAATACACCATAGCGACAACCCACAGCACTTTGATACCAATTTGGGGTCGGCACTGGCTATTTGGGACAGAATGTATGGCTCTTTGATAAAAGCCTCAGCTGCGCCGCATATTAGTATCGGTGTGGGACAGTACGATGCAGGGCATGACTCACTAACTGCAATTTATTTGAAGCCGTTTAAACAGGCATGTTTGACACTACTTCCAAACAAGCGAGTGTCCAAACAACCCATTGATAAATTAGACTAGCGGTTTGGTTTGGTGTGTAGCAGGGGCATGAGTAGCTTCTCTAAGCCATTGAGCTTAACCTCGTAGATCATCGCGAGTTGTTCTCCCAGCTTACCTTTTGGAAAGCCCTGCTGCTTGAACCAAACCAAGTAGGGTTCGGGCAGCATAAGTAGTGGGGTGCCAGCGTGTTTTCCAAAAGGCATTTTGGTATTAATGGCGTCAATCATTTCTTGCTGAGTATTCATGACCTTTCTTATTTTAACTCAAAGGCGCATTGTAGCCATGGCTGGTTCGACTGTACAGTAGCCCCCCAAAGTCGGGGAGCCAACGTACACAATGATTAGGCCTTAAAAATACCAGTTTAGATTAGCCCATAAGGTGGTGCCCGCTTCATTAATACGGTCAATTTGACTATAGCCACTCACAGCAGCACCTGACTTACTTAAATGTTCCGAGTAGGTTTGATCTAGGGCATTATCAACACCCATACTTACGCTAACATCCGGAGATGGTTGATATAGGGCATTGAATGCCAGTACGCCAAAGCCACGGCTTGGGCCAATATCTTGCCCCGCAATGTTTCCTTGCGCCAGTGCGACTCGGTGTTGCGCTGATACCACACGCCATAACATACCTAGACGCCAATTATCAGTTTGATAGTCAAGTGTAAAACGAACCTGCAAAGGGGGTTGCTGAGCGAGTGCAATACCATCCGTCAGATTGCTACCTCGTACATAGTTTATGCTAGTGCTTGCCCGCCACTGTTTAGTAATGTTGTAACTTGCTTCAGCCTCAGCGCCAAAGGTTTCAGCCTCGATATTGCGGGTGACGCGACGCTGCATCGGCCCTTGGCCAAAGGCGTTATCGATGAGGATAAAGTCGTCAATACGATTGTAAAACATGGATATAGTACCGTGCCACTTTTTATGTGTGTACTGAGTGCCCAAGTCAAGTTGATTTGTTTTTTCTACATCAGTATCAAAAGCACTCAGGCTCTGGACCGATGCTCGGTTTCCTCCAAACAGCTCCCAGTAATCAGGAAATCTTTGCGCGTGTCCAAAGCCGATAAAATAATGATGGGTATCGTAATGGCGTTCGTATCGCGTAAAGCCACTGAGCAAATCGTCTGTGCGCTTCATATTCGAAGTCGGGTTAGGTTGGCGATTTGACATTATGCTGATCTCTTGGCGGTAGTCTTTCGCATGCCAACGGTCATAGCGCAGTCCTGAAACAATCTGTTCAGACGCACTAAGTGTGTACTCGTGCTCGGCAAATAGGCCGACTTTATCGAACTTGGCATCTGTTAAACGAGGTAGATGTTCAACAGGGTGGTTGAATTGGTCACGGGTACTACGGTTACGGTGATGATCTTGTTGATAGTCAACACCAAACACAAATACTTGATTTGTAGTAGGAGATGCATCAAACATAATTTTACCACCCACTGATCGCCGGTCTGGGTTTGAGGCCGATGGCGCTTTCATCATCATATTTGGAGTAAAGGGGCGTAAGCTATAGTTGTCCATGATGTGGTCAACTTCATTGTAATACCATTTGGCTTCTACATGATTGATCCCATTTATAGCCAACAGCCATTTGCTGTAGAGCCCCGCATGGGTCCTTTTAAACAGGCTACCATCCATCATGCGATCAGCATAAGCAACCTCACCATCACTTCGACCCAGAGATACACTGATAATATTGTCATCGGTAGGCGTATAGGCAAGCTCAGTATCCAAGTTCCAGCGCTGATATGCTGAATGCACTCGGGTATTGTCACCATCATGATAGTCATCAGCACGAGCCACGTTACCAGAGATACGGACATAGTAATCAGGGGTACCCGCTTTTATATCTGTATTAATTGTGCGTCGCTTGGCACTGGCAAGCGTGGCATTGACAAATCCCGTTGTTTGTTGCGCTTGCAAGCGCTCCTGATTTCTCTCAAAAATAATGGTTGCGGCGCTGTTGCCTGAACCGTATTTGACGGATTGTGGACCTTTAATAACAGTTAATGTGTCGTATGCTTGTGGTGTAATGTAGGCGCTGGGAGGGTCCATGCGACTACCACATCCGCCTAATGTTAGCCCACCATCAGTAATAATGTTTAGACGAGAGCCTGCCATACCTCTGAAGATAGGGTCGCCACTTGCGGCTGCTTTTTTTATCAAAGAAAACCCCGTAATACTTGAGAGTAGATCCGCGCCATCTTGAGCGGGAAGAGGCTGTCTTGGTTGTTTTGGGTCGGTAACGATTAGCATGGGAGATTGCATGGGGGCAATCACTACGAGATGTTCAAATTTATCGTCATTGGCATAGCTATAAAAAACGCTAAATAGAGCACTACAGAGCAAAGTGTGTTTCATTGACAGGTTCCAAGTTATTAACTTGCTTCTAATTTTATAGATTGTGGGCATGTATGGAATGCGACAGATTGTCGCACCTAAAGTGATGGGAAGGCGCTTTTCGAGGGATCAATGTATCTCGCAAGCAAGCACTTGCATTTGCTCGTTACACCAATTGAGCGCATCATTATATGCTAAAGGTAGTACATCAGGGTCGATGTTAAGTGCACGGCATTGCGCTTGTGCGGCTTGCCAATCGGCTTGTTCATAGCTTTGTACTATCAATAGTAAGTGTGCCAATGGACCTTCGCCACTCACCAACGCCTGTTTGATAGAGTCAACCAGTGGGAGCTTATCCATGATGTTTTCCATGCTGTCATCGCGAATTGCATCTATCAGTGACATCATACCTGTCAAAAATGCAGGGCCCACATACTTTTTACTGTTGGCATTTAACGCCAGTTGTTCACAAAATCGTGCCCGCATTAAAGAAAGTTTTATCAGTTCAGCTGGCTTCTCTGGGGAGATTTGTGCGGCAAATGTTAGTGATAAAAACCGTTTTAGTTCTTCATTACCTAGCGCGACCAAAGCTTGTTTTATATTGCTTATTTTCGCTCGTCGTTTAAATATTGCTGAGTTGGTATAGCGTAAAAGTTTATAAGACAAATTAATATCACGTTCAAATATTGGTGTGAGCTTTTTAATGTCGACATATTCATTGGCCGTTTCGCTGAGTAATCGAGCGATTGATAATTCACTGGCGCTGAACATTTTACTGGTGAGCATTTCGGGCTTGGCAAAATAAAACCCTTGGAACAGAGAAAACCCGAGTTGCTTTAATTGTTCCAATTGCCGGTGGTTTTCAACTTTTTCTGCGATTAATTTTATCTGCTTATGCTTTTCAATTTCTTTCATTATGAGATGTATTTCGGGCAACGGTGTGCAGCTAACATCTATTTTTAAATATTTTATGTATGGATAAAAATGCCGCCAAGCAGATTGGTGGCGGTAGTGATCTAAGGCGATACGATAACCCTTTTGATGCAACGCTTTTACAGTGTTTAATAGTTTTTTTCCCGGTTCAATAGATTCAACTATTTCAATGACCATATGCTTGGGCGGCAGCATAAAGGGGTAGCCAAGTAGTAAGGTATTTAAGGTGAAATTGATAAATGCGGGTTTATGGTTGCTAAGCTCAGCGAGCTCAAAGTAAAACTGGCTACCTTCTAGCAACCGAGAAGTTGCCTTATCAGCATTAATATTCGGAAATACATTATGCGGACCATTGCGAAATAATATCTCATAGCCTATTGGTTCATTGTTATTGTCAAAAATAGGTTGCCGTGCCGCGTAAAAGTTCATACACACCAAAAAATAGAACCCTTCTGTTGTTAATAATAGTCAAACATTAATGCTAATTCATTATTTAAAAGCTTTAGCCTCATCCGTTTTTACTTAACCAAAGCTGTATGGATACTGAACATAAGTTGACCGTGAAACGTTAGCGACTATGCTGGGGTGTGCAGAATATTCATGATATAGTCAGGCTACACTAATAATGCCCTCTATTTAATGCCAATAAGAAAGGCCTGTGCTGGATAATTGTCATTGAGTAGGGTGCTGATAACTGAGGAGGTAACTTTGGAATTAGGCACGATAATTTCGCTTGTTTTGTATTTTGTGGTTATGTTGGGCATTGGTTTATATGCCTATCGCAAATCAACCAGTGATGTCTCTGGTTACATGCTTGGAGGTCGTAGTTTACCGCCAAGTGTAGCTGCTCTGTCAGCAGGCGCTTCTGATATGAGTGGTTGGATCCTGATGGGGTTACCCGGGGCCATGTTCGTTACAGGTTTCAGTAGCACTTGGATAGCAATTGGTTTGGTAATCGGTGCATGGTTAAATTACCTGTTGGTTGCACCAAGGTTACGTGTTTACACCGAGCTGGCTAACGATTCAATTACGATTCCAGATTACTTTGCTAATCGCTTTGAAGATAGAGGCAATGCACTACGTATTGTGTCTGCATTAGTGATCATTGTGTTCTTCACGTTATACACCTCATCAGGCGTGGTAGCAGGTGGTAAGCTATTCGAAAGCTCATTCGGTATGAGTTATGAGTCTGGGTTATACATCACCACGGGCGTGGTTGTGCTTTACACTTTGTTTGGTGGTTTCCTAGCGGTCAGTCTGACTGACTTTGTGCAAGGTTGCATCATGTTTATCGCGCTAATTCTGGTGCCAGTGGTAACCTACTCGTTACTTGATGCACCGTTATCGTCAACGTTAGATGCGGTTAATCCACAAATGCTAACCTGGGTTGGGGCTGGTGGGGCCATCGGTATTGTCTCTGCAATGTCTTGGGGCCTAGGTTATTTTGGCCAGCCACACATTATCGTGCGCTTTATGTCAGTGCGAAGCGTTAAAGATATGCCAACGGCGCGTCGTATTGGTATGTCTTGGATGATCATCGCAGCACTAGGGGCAGTTGGTACAGGTTTGTTTGGTGCAGCTTACGCTCATGAAAAAGGGATTGTTGTTGACGACCCTGAAACTATTTTCTTGATTCTTTCTCAGTTACTTTTCCACCCATTAATTGCTGGGTTCCTACTAGCTGCTATTTTGGCGGCAATTATGAGTACGATTTCATCTCAGTTGCTTGTAAGTTCAAGCTCGCTTACAGAAGACTTTTACAAAATTTTTGTACACAGAGAAGCAACAGACAAAGAGCTTGTGTTGGTTGGTCGTCTAAGCGTAGTAGCCGTTGCATTATGTGCTATTTACCTAGCCTATGATAGAGATAGCTCTATCTTAGACTTAGTAAGTAATGCGTGGGCGGGCTTTGGTGCTGCGTTTGGTCCACTAGTGTTGTTGAGCTTATGTTGGCAACGCATGAATTTTGCTGGGGCATTGGCGGGGATGATATCGGGCGCAGTGACTGTGCTTGTGTGGATTTACGCGCCTATTACGATAGGCGGTGAAACGTTAAGTTCGATCATCTATGAAATCGTACCTGGCTTTATCGTATCAACGGCGACGATTGTTGGTGTTAGTTTAATAACATCAGAGCCAAGTGAACCGATTCAAAACCTGTTTAAGAAAGTACAAAGTGAGCTATAAAGCGACACTGAGTTATTGACTAGAAAAGCGCCGTATGGCGCTTTTTTTAAAAGCACTCTAAATTTCCCATTTCGATAATACGCTCAGTTTCGCCGCTATTGCTAAACTGGTACAGGCTTTTATTAATATCATCGAGTACTTGACGCCACTGAGGTTTACTTTTACTTAAAGCAAAGTATAGATAGTTATACTTCAGTAACTTAGATTCATTTTCTATATTACTTAACAAGTTAACCTTTTCGGGCTTACTCAGTTGTGAGTAATTAACGGTAAATCGCAGGACTTTAGGGTCGCCGATGATTAAGTCAACACGTTTGCCAACCAGCAATTTGACTAGTTGCAGATCGTCAACCGCTTCAATAATCACGAACTCTCCGTTATCCATCATGGCGTCAAACTCAGGGGTATTTTGATAGCCTCGAACTACACCTATTTTTTGCCCCTTTAGTGAAAGCAAATTGCCATCGAATCGATCTTTCTCGCCTTTGCGCTTGAGAAAACCTATTTCTCCCCCTGGAAACGAGTTAGACAGTGCTAGCATTTCTCTGCGCGTTTTACCTGGTATGTAATCCGATGGTGCGGAGTCTTCGATGTAATACTCGGGCATTAATATGTCCGCTTTACCTGTTTCGGCGGCTCTCACCGCGCGTGCCCAAGGTAAAAACTCAACGTGAACTTTATAGCCTTGTTCGGCCAGTATTGCCACTGCGAATTGGAATACCCAACCCTTATTACACAGAGCTTGGCCGATATATGGCGGCCAATCTAATGTAACAACTCGTAGTAACTTTTTGTCACCCTTAGGGTTATAGAGATAACCGTTTTCATGCTCAACCCCTTGCACAAGGTGGTAGCTTGCATCTTTAAAGTAACCCACATTTGTGGCATTTTGAGCGAATACCAAAGGTGTAAACAACACCATCATTAAGATTAAAGCTATATGCATGGTAATTTATGGTTGAATAAACAGTATGTTTACTAAGTTTAGAAAATGGAGCGAAATTTGCCACGATGTTTGAGGCACAAAAAAACCGGCTAACGCCGGTTTTTTGATATCAATAAAGATTATTACTGTACAAGCTCTTGCTCTGAAAACTCGTCTGCAAATAGTGGGCTTGATAGATAGCGCTCAGTTGCGCTTGGTAAAATAACCACAATGTTTTTGCCGGCATTCTCTGGCTTTTCAGCAATACGCTTTGCGGCAACAACGGCAGCACCTGATGAAATACCCACTAAGATGCCTTCATCTTTCATTAGCTGGTGCGCCATGGCAATCGCGTCTTCGTTTGAAACAAGCTCTGTGCCGTCAATTAACTCAAGATCTAGGTTACCAGGAATGAAGCCTGCACCAATACCTTGGATTTTATGAGGACCAGGTTTTACTTCTTCGCCAGCAAGTGTTTGTGTGATCACTGGTGAGTCTAAAGGCTCAACGGCAATCGCTTTAACTTGCAAACCTTTTTCATTTTTCAGGTAGCGAGTAGTTCCTGTGATAGTACCGCCTGTACCAACACCTGCAACGAAATAATCAACTTTGCCATCCATTGCCTCGAAAATTTCAGGACCGGTAGTTTCAAAGTGGATTTTAGGGTTAGCAGGGTTTTCAAATTGTTGTAGCAAGATGTATTTGTCTGGGTTGCTTGCTTGGATTTCATTGGCCTTTTCAATCGCGCCTTTCATACCTTTAGCACCCTCAGTTAGCACTAAGTTTGCACCCAATGCTTTAAGTAGCTTGCGGCGCTCAAGGCTCATAGTATTTGGCATAGTCAATGTTAGCTTGTAGCCACGAGAAGCTGCTACAAATGCCAAAGCGATACCTGTATTACCAGAAGTCGGCTCAATGAGTTCCTTGTCTTTTGTTAAAAGACCAGATTTTTCTGCTTCCCAAATCATAGAAGCACCGATACGACATTTAACGCTGAAACTTGGGTTACGAGCTTCAATTTTTGCGTATACGTTACCACCTGTCACGCGGTTTAATTTTACAACCGGCGTTTGGCCAATTGTTAGGCTGTTATCTGCGAATATCTTAGACATTGTGTTCCCTTAGGTGCTCTAGGTTTTACTTAACATCACACTTTACTTAGCTTTGTATAAAACTGAAGTAAAGAATGGCTATAAGATATATCAAATATGCTTATAGCCAAAAGAAATATAAATGTGATTCCTTATTACATTAGCCAAGCGTAACTAAATTTAGCAAAGAAGGTTTTTTCATCCTTTGTGAGTCGCGATAGGTCGTCATCCTGATATCCATTGTCGGCGTAGCCAGCAAAGAACACGGTTTGGGGATTCAACTTGTAAGAGTAGAGCAGTTGGGTGCTCAGCCCTTTATAGTTCGCGTCAACTTCATCAATATAGTTACTGGTGTTTCTATCGATATCAGTATAGATGACTGCGATACGTAAATAACTATTAATATTAAATTGATAGGTCAAACGGGCATCGGTTAGATTGGCTGTGTAGACCTTTGCATCATCCGCGTCTAATGTTTCGTAGCTGTGTCTAAAGTTAACTTCAAAGTGTTTTCCTAAATTGAGGTTTATTACAGGTCGCGCAAAGTACATTTTACCGACGCGATTATTGGCCAGATCCACTTTATTTCCGGTGCGCAAATTCAGTCCCGCGAATAGTCCTGAAACAGGCTTTATTTCCATGTAGGTCCAGATCACATTTTCAGAAAATAGATCGCTATTGTTTTGTATTTCCAGACTGGCTTTGTTATGCCTTAAACCACGGCGGTTTCTATGTTCTACACCAAAGTCAATAAAACTTTGCAGCGGTCCATCAATTGCTAAATTGGTCTGAACTTCTTTTTCCAGTAACTCACCGTCATCATTGTGTGTGATATCCCAATCGGTATACCAGCGAGCACGGTTCCACCAATTGTCTTGCTCACCGTACCAGCGATATTCGAAACCAGTCAGAAATTTGTTGAAGTCAACCTGAGACATAAAGCCCATGTCAGCTCTAAGATCTGCATCAAAGCTCTGATAGCTGGTGAATGCTCGCCAATGTTTGGTGTTGTGCTCGTAATTTACAAAATACCCCAAACCGCTTAGGTCATCCTGCTCTAGCACTCGCAAAACACTTTCGTTGTAATCGCAGTCTTGCCCAGCTACACATACTTCAGTGGGCAGCTTATAACAATTTCCCTCATCGCCGTCACATAGTTCATCCGCAAACGCTTGGCTGTAATGGGTATTGGACCCTAGTATCTGAATTTTAAATGTATCGCTGGCGGTGGGCTGGTATTTAGTGTCAATGCTCACTACCTTATTTTTGTAATTGTCACTGTCTCTTAGGGTAGCCGTTGAGCCTATCGACAATCCATCGTTAGCATCAAAACGATAGCGCAATGCAGCATTGTTACTTTTTTGCTCTAGTGACACGATATTTGAACCCAGATTGCCAGGCACCATGACATTGAGATGCTCGTCGTTGGTTACAAACAGCCCGTATGTGTGACCAGACTTGCTTCCTGATAATTTAACACCATAATCGGGTGCAGCAATGTTTCTGGTGTGTATCAGGTTTAAATGTGAAGAGAAGTAGTCTGAGTTATCTAAAAAAAAGGCACGCTTTTCAGGGAAAAACAGGCTGAAGCTATCATTGATACTGAGTTGGCCCGTGTCAGCTTCTACTTGTGAGAAATCAGGGTTCAGCGTAGCATTTAAAGTGGTATCTGGGGTAATCGCCCATTTTAAATCTAGCCCAGGCTCGGTATTATCTTCATCTTCCCATTCGGCGATGTCACGCTCGTCAATATCTCGTGTTTGCGATTTACTCAACACTAATGAAGGAATAATCGCAATGTTGTTACCTTGTTTAGCTGACTCAAAACCGCTGTACAGCGGCATTTGACATATCCAGCAGTTATTTGCATGGGAGATTTGCATATTGGATAGTCTGAGCCGTTGATCTCTTGGTAAAAACCTTAGAAACTCCATGGCCATATGCTTTACTTTTTTGGAATCATCGAAATTGAGCACGCGTAGTGGTATTTCTATTTCTACGTTATAGCCTTGCTCATGTATCATTCCAGCACTGTCCCAAATGCCATTCCAAGAGCTATTCTCATTTTTCGTTAATTCATTTTCGATTGAATCTTGTTGAACACCAAGTGGATTGATAAAAAACTGGTAGGCACTACGTTTATTGTTAAAAGAATCAATTTTGATACCCACTAAGTCATCATTCCAAGCACGGTCTCTGTCTCGAAAGAAAGCGCGGATTAGCTCAGGATTGGGATCGTCTGCTTTGAAGGCGACAAATAGTGACTCGCCATTTTCATATACATAGGCCGTGGTTGTGACTGGGCTGGGGATGTTTTCTTGCGGCCAAGTTACATTATCGATGGCAATTTTCTTTGCTTGCTGCCACACAGGGTCGTTAAGTTTACCGTCAATTGTTGCTCGAGTGTCGATAAAAGGGAGTGGTTCACCGAGTTCATTGGCGTTTGCACTCAAAGCGAGAAGAGAGCTTAATGCGAAAATAACTTTGTTTATCATGCTGCTAAATATATCGTCATAGAGTAGACGGCTATTTAATAATATGCAGGTAATGTTAACAAACCTTTCGCGTTGGGCTGCAGTTTAATAAGTTAAATGTCCTTTACTCAACGCATTGCAGGCTTTACAGCGGTTTACATGTAATATTCAGGGATTTGTGGCAATTGCGCTGTAAAACGTGATACAACAACGCATCATTTTAGTTAGAGAAGTATTATGTCGTTAATTCTTAAACTTATTGCTGGTATTTTGGTCGGTATTGCCGCCGGTTTCTATCTGCCTATGGCGCTGGTTGAGCTTTTGTACACTGCTAAAGTTATTATTGGTCAACTCATTAGTTTTACTATCCCTCTGATTATATTGTTTTTTATTGCATCAGGTATTGCGGGGTTACCAAAGGGATCAGGACACTTACTTGGAAAAACCGTCGGTTTTGCGTACGGCTCGACTGTTATTGCCGGTACACTGGCAGTTATCTTAGTAAATGCCTTTATTCCATTTTTTGATGGTGCTTTGAGTTACGAAGCGTCGTCAGCAACTGAGATTGGCAGTTATATCAATGTAGAGATCCCGCCGCTAATGGGAGTAATGACAGCATTAGCAACGGCTTTTATTTTTGGTATTGGGATCAGCCAGTTAAATTTAACGACATTAAAAGAGGTCACTGATCAGGGCAGAGATGTAATAGATGGATTATTAAGTAAAGTGATCATTCCAGCGCTCCCTTTTTATATCGCTGGGGTATTCGCTGAGATGGCGGTTGCGGGTACTGTTGCTGATACGCTAAGCACTTTTGGTATTGTGTTGGTTGCGGCCATTGTTATGCACTGGTTGTGGTTGACAGTGTTGTATGTTGGCACAGGCATGCTACTCAAGCGCAGTCCTTTTGAATTAATCAAGAACATGCTTCCTGCCTATTTTACAGCGATAGGAACCATGTCAAGTGCCGCTACTATTCCAGTGTCACTTAGGTCTAGTAAAGCCAATGGTGTCAAAGAAGAGGTTGCGAACTTCTCAGTGCCACTATGTGCGACTATTCATCTATCAGGTTCGACGATTACTATTGTTACCTGTGCTATGGCTGTGATGCTTCTTTCTCCTTCGATGGCGGTTCCTTCATTAGTACAAATGTTGCCATTTATTTTTATGTTAGGTGTAGTGATGATCGCAGCTCCTGGGGCACCAGGCGGCGCGGTGATGTCTGCACTAGGTCTGCTTACATCAATGCTGGGTTTCAACGAAGCAGCGGTGGCGTTGATGATTGCACTGTACTTGGCACAAGATAGTTTTGGCACTGCCTGTAATGTAACAGGCGACGGTGTGATAGCGCTTTGGGTTAACCGTTTCTCGCAACGCGCATAACCCCACATAATGCACTAAACTCAAAGGTGATCTAGACGTCACCTTTGTGTGATTATTTTGTAAACAGCATGCGTTATTTACGTGTGAATAATTTATTTATTTATATATTTCTATGGTAATCTGGGCGTGTTGTGATTTAAAGTCACAGGGGCCGAGGTAACAGTGAGGGGATGTACTATTGATTAACGTGCTTTTAGTTGATGATCATGAACTTGTGAGAACAGGTATTAAACGTATATTGGATGATGTACGTGGTTTTAAAGTGGTCGGAGAGGCTAAAACTGGTGAAGAAGCGGTGGCATTTTGTCGTCAAGGTGAGCCAGACATTGTGTTAATGGATATGAACATGCCTGGCATTGGTGGATTAGAAGCGACAAAAAAGATATGTCGTTACTGCCCGGATGTTAAGGTGATCGTATTAACCGTTCATTGTGAGGATCCTTTCCCTAGTAAGGTGATGCAAATAGGTGCGCACGGTTATTTGACCAAGGGGGCAGGTCCCGACGAGATGATCAATGCAATTCGTGCAGTGAATGCTGGGCAGCGCTATATAGCGCCAGAAATCGCGCAGCAAATTGCTCTGGCTCAGTTCAGTGGCCGCAACGATGAAAACCCATTTCAATCTCTTTCTGAGCGTGAACTACAAATCATGCTGATGATCACCAAGGGTGAAAAAGCTCAAGACATTGCAGAGCGTTTGAACTTGAGCTCAAAAACAGTCAATAGTTATCGCTACAGAATGTTTGAAAAGCTCAACGTAGGCGGCGATGTGGAGTTAACACACCTAGCAATTCGTCATAAAATGATAGACATTGATACCACACATTAACCTATCACTTAGATGGCTGTATTTGATCACAAAGCGTTTCTCAAAACCTTGAGCACAGAACCTGGTGTTTATCGTATGTACGACGACGAGCATCAGGTTATTTATGTGGGCAAGGCCAAAAATCTCAAAAAGCGAGTTTCGAGTTATTTTCGGGCCAACATTCCTGATAGCAAGACCCGAGTACTGGTAAGTAATATCTGTAGTATTGAAGTTACGCTCACCAACACAGAAACCGAAGCGCTACTGCTAGAAAATAACTTAATTAAAAAATACCAACCTAGATACAATATCTTACTTCGAGACGATAAATCTTACCCGTATATCTTTCTAAGTGGTCATAAACACCCAAGGTTGGCATTTCACCGTGGCGCGAGAAAGTACAAAGGTGAATATTTCGGTCCTTTCCCAAGCAGTGCTGCGGTTTCAGAAAGCTTGCGTTTGATGCAAAAGATTTTTCCCGTGCGCCAGTGTGAAGATGCTTACTATCGTGCTAGAAGTCGTCCATGTTTGCAGTATCAGCTAAAGCGTTGTAGCGCGCCGTGCGTTGGCAAGGTGTCAGATGAAGAGTACCTCGATCAGGTTGATTTGGTTCGTCAGTTTCTAAACGGTAAATCACAACAGGTCATTGCAAAATTAGTTGCGCGTATGGAAACCGCAAGTATGGCCTTGAATTTTGAATTGGCTGCCAAGTATCGCGATCAAATTGCCTTACTGAGACAAATGCAGGAACAGCAATCGGTAGCAGGTAACTTCGCAGAAATGGATGTCATAGGCTTTGTACAGCAAAATGGCTTAGTGGCAATACATATGTTGATGATCCGAGAGCATAAAGTGTTGGGCACAAAAACTTACTTTCCGAAAGTCCCAAAAGATTCATTGGAGGATGAAATACTCACCTCATTTATTGGTCAGTATTACCTCAGTGGCGGTACAAATAGCCGTATTGCAAAAGAAATTATTCTACCGTTTACAATACACGCGCAACAGGAACTGGCAGACGCTTTGAGTGAAGTGGCACAGCGAAAAGTGTTATTCAGAGCACAAGTGCGCTCCGAAAGAGCTCAATATTTGGCGCTGGCAAATAAAAACGCGGCCAATAGCATCGCTGTAAAACAAAGCGCACAAGATTCTATTAACAAACGCTATGCGCTACTCAAAGAAGCATTACAAGTGAGTGATATACAAAGAATGGAATGTTTTGATATCAGTCATACCATGGGTGAAAATACTGTGGCATCGTGTGTGGTGTTTGATTCGCAAGGCCCAAATAACAAAGAGTATCGTCGCTACAACGTCACTGGGATAACACCTGGTGATGATTATGCCGCTATGGACTTTGCGCTCAATAAACGATACGCAAAATTGCAGGACGAGACAAAGGTTCCAGACGTTATTTTTATCGATGGTGGTAAAGGCCAATTGGGCCGAGCTGAAGCTTTTTTTGCTGATTGGCCGTTAGATAAGTTACCATTACTCGTTGGTGTTGCCAAAGGCACAAGTCGTAAACCTGGTCTAGAAACACTATTAATTGATGGTGGGCGTAGAACGGTTAATTTAGATAGTGATTCACCTGCACTGCATTTAATTCAGCACATCAGGGATGAATCGCATCGGTTTGCCATTGCAGGGCATCGCAACAAAAGACAAAAACAGCGCACTCAATCCGTTTTGGAAGAAATTGAAGGTGTTGGTCTTAAACGTCGTCAGGCACTTTTGAAATATTTAGGAGGAATGCAAGGGGTGAAAGCCGCCAGCATCCACCAGTTAAAACAAGTTCCCGGGATCAGCCCTAAAACGGCTGAAAAGATATTTAACCATTTGCATGACAAAGCTTAAGCATTCATGCGAACATAAAGAAAAAGACCTCACTAAGTAGTTATGTGGAATATTCCAAACACACTTACAACATTTAGGTTGTTACTCATTCCTGTATTTGCAGTTTTGTTTTATTTGCCATACTCATGGGCATTTTTTGCTGCTGCGTTTATCTTTTGGCTCGCCTCTGTGACTGATATACTTGATGGCTATTTAGCACGTAAATTAGAGCAATCGACTCCTTTTGGAGCGTTCTTAGACCCAGTTGCTGATAAAGTGATGGTGAGTGTTGCTCTGGTTATGCTGGCGACCTATTATCAAAATTACTTCGTAACGGCGGCTGCGATTATTATTATCAGTCGCGAGATAGTTATTTCTGCACTAAGAGAGTGGATGGCGGAGCTGGGTAAGCGTGATGACGTTGCCGTTTCTTCACTTGGGAAATTTAAAACGGCGGCGCAAATGTTGGCCATTATCGGTTTGATATGGCAATACGCCCCGTGGATGATTCATTTAAGTTATGCGCTACTAGCAATTGCCACCTTCTTAACGGTGACGTCGATGGTCGCTTATTTATATGCTGCAAAAGCAGAATTGACTAAATCTTAACTAGATGTGCCTATTAACACATCAGTTTAGATAAATTTTGAACAAACGATTAAAAACATTCATTTTTTATATTGACGCGTTTCGTAACTTCTGTAGAATGCGTCCGTGTTGAGAGGGCAGCACGCCTTTGAAATTAAAGATTGCGAGAATAACTCAGCTGGAATTAGAAAGACGCGACCTAGTGTTTGATGATTTCAACTGATAAAAAACGCATTGGTAATGCGAGTATAGCTCAGCTGGTAGAGCGCGACCTTGCCAAGGTCGAGGTCACGAGTTCGAACCTCGTTACTCGCTCCAATCTTTAATTAAGTCGGCGGAATGGCAGAGTGGCTATGCAGCGGATTGCAAATCCGTCTACCTCGGTTCGACTCCGGGTTCCGCCTCCATATCTCAACACTCCACATGCGAAAGCAAACCCGATGCCCGGGTGGTGGAATTGGTAGACACAAGGGATTTAAAATCCCTCGTTGGTAACAACGTGCCGGTTCAAGTCCGGCCCCGGGCACCATTTAGATTAGAGTATTTCTCTGTGAGATGCGAGTATAGCTCAGCTGGAATTAGAAAGACGCGACCTAGCGTTTGATATTTTCAACTGATGAAAGCGCATTTCGTGATGCGAGTATAGCTCAGCTGGTAGAGCGCGACCTTGCCAAGGTCGAGGTCACGAGTTCGAACCTCGTTACTCGCTCCAATCTAACGCTTTTGTATAAGGCCCGATGCCCGGGTGGTGGAATTGGTAGACACAAGGGATTTAAAATCCCTCGTTGGTAACAACGTGCCGGTTCAAGTCCGGCCCCGGGCACCATTTGATTAGAGATAAAAATCTCTTTGAGATGCGAGTATAGCTCAGCTGGTAGAGCGCGACCTTGCCAAGGTCGAGGTCACGAGTTCGAACCTCGTTACTCGCTCCAATCAAATATCAGGTCCTCTTTTTGAAGTTTGCGAGTACAGCTCAGCTGGAATTAGAAAGATGCAACCTAGCGTTTAATAATTTCAACTGGTGATACGCATTAGTGATGCGAGTATAGCTCAGCTGGTAGAGCGCGACCTTGCCAAGGTCGAGGTCACGAGTTCGAACCTCGTTACTCGCTCCAAACTTTCGATAAGACGGCGGAATGGCAGAGTGGCCATGCAGCGGATTGCAAATCCGTCTACCTCGGTTCGACTCCGGGTTCCGCCTCCATTTATCAAACTCTCCACACGCGAAAGCAACCCGACGCCCGGGTGGTGGAATTGGTAGACACAAGGGATTTAAAATCCCTCGTTGGTAACAACGTGCCGGTTCAAGTCCGGCCCCGGGCACCATTTTAAATTTTTTCACCAGCTCTCATACCACATTTTTATTCTTTGTACTCTCGTGCTTTTTAGCAACTACTTTCACTGATACTCATAAAGTTAATGTGTCCTCTTGTCTCTTCGAATACGAAGTAATTAATTAAATGTAAAAAATGTTATTTTAATGTTTTTTTTCATATTCGATTGAATTACTATTTTGGCAGTTTAATTTTCTATCAGACATAAAAAGGATATTTTATGAAATTTAATCTTCAAATCGCCTGTATGGGCATCGCAATGCTTATGTTGTGCAGTGTATTTAATGCCTCAGCGCGCCCTAGTATGGAGGTAGATTTAATTCTGCCGTGCCATGGCTGTTCTGACTCTCAAAAGCGGCAGGTCGCGGCGAATGCAGCCTATACATGGGGACAAAAAATTTATATTGCCGATCGATCGCGTTCAGGTCGTTACACTGTGCAAGAATATCACGTGGCGATGGCAGGACCTGCTATGGCTAGTGGCTCTTCGGTGACACTCAGACGCACTCACTCAGCGTCATCTCCTCTGAGCTCTGAGCTAAAAACAACCGATATAAAAACCACCATAGCGATGGACAAGGTCACTGGGAGCTTTCAGTATCAGGAAGCTGATTTTAAGTCCGCTTTTGATGCAGTACGCATGTCAGACAGTGTATTTGGTGATTGGCTCGCTGATTATCATGCCCAGAACTTTGCAGATGAATTTAGTGTGATTGACTCAGAGTTCGCGAAGTTTGCCGCCAAGGGATTTGGCTTAAGTTTAGGGGTAATTTCCGTTGGGCTGTCTGATAAAGAAATGACTGTGGTATATACTTTTGCGGACGGTACTAAGGTTGAAGCGGATGTTGACCTAAGCATGATGTATGCGGACTCAAAGGTAAGAATGCGTTTTAAGAATCTAAAGTTTAAAGATAAAAAAGGCATGTCGATACCGAAAACTAAATTTGGGTTGGAGCGATATTTTGGCAGAATCGGTACTGATATTGATAGGCTTGAAGAGCGAGGCGAGCCAGAGTCGATTTCAGATCATCTGCGTGAAGTTTTTAGCCCCAATTACTCAGAATATGACGGTGGTGATGGTAACGGTGGAGGTGCTGGTGGGTTGGGCAAATTGGCTTGCGTTATCTCAGAGGCACACAAAGTAAAAGTTGTAACCTGCTACTGGTATTAATATTTAGTTGAGTATGACTTTAACTCAATGAACTAATCATGCGGTGGTTGCCGCATGATTAACAACTTGCCCAAAACAGGCAGCTTAGATTAGTTGTGAAATGACATATCACCTGCAAACATTCTATTGATTGGCGCACTGTGGCGTAGTGCAACGGTATTAGCAGCAGTATTAGCTAAAAATACCGTTTGTGCCCCATCGGTAAAGCTATCGTTGTGAATGCATTGAGGGCGAATGGCCAGTGCACTGCCGTTGAGTGGGATCTCAAACATGCTGAAGTGGTACTGCTCGGTGGTCACTGTTCTAAAGTAGTTATCCTCTTGCTGAGTATCGACTCTTCTACCCAGTAAAATGTGCGAAGTTGTATGGCGTCCAAATACAGGGTCTTTGCCCTGAGCAGGTAACCAGATGTGTGGGAAAGGGTGATGCTCTACAAATAAACCACCGCCTTTAGTTGGCCCAAACTGGTACTCAGTCACATACTGTGGCAATTTTTGGTCATACTGGATGCCCCAAAGATCCTGATTGAAGCCAAGCGCAAATTCTTCATGCGGTTTTAGTAGCTTACCACCATAGTAGGCAAGTGTTCTTTCGTAATGTTCTTGAGATTCTCTACTGTCACCATAGCGCAGTAAAGGAAAGCACAATTCATCCACATCACAAATCAACTGGCCAGTGCTGCCAAACACATTTGCTGAGCCATCAAGGCCTGTAATACCCGCACCGTCAACCGCTGCACTCCAAAAGCCATTAACCAATAATGCATGTTCGCGTGAAGGTGGGCGGTGCGTGTATTCATTGTGAAGGTTGTTTAAATGAGTGATGAGTGTATCTTGCTCATCTGATGGTGCGCGCTCACTTTGAATCACCTGATTATGAGCATTGGCATCGAGATGTACGAGTGTTCCTGAACGTATTGGCCCAAACAAGCCTGTCGTGGTCAGCAATATTTCGCCACCGGCATCGCGATTTAAAACAGCGCCATTTAAAAACTCAAAGTTGCTATCTAAATCTTTGTCAGATATGCCTTGAGTGACGTTTTTCCAGCGCGCTTCTTTCATTTGACTTGCTCTATACTCACTCAATGTTTCTGCATTTTGGCAGCGTACGGCTTTGACGATAACATGAGACATTTGCTTCTCCTTAGGCTTAGCTTATGGGTTATGCCTACTGTACATCACGTGGTAAAGCTCAGTGGCAGTAGTGGGTACTCCAATTAAAGTACAAAACGTGGTCATTTAACATTACTGGTGATTACAGGCCTTTCTTGGGGTTTTAGACGCCAATTAGAATGTCCATACCACATGTAGTTGCGGGGATGATTCATTGACAGATGTGCCCAGCTTATTGCGCCAAATCTGCCATTCAATACCGAGCATCAGGGTGTCGCTTTTGTGGCCCAGCGCACTTCCTAGGTCCCATTGAAATGCCATTTGCGCGAGTATCCAGTCATTCACGTATCTTCCTATTTCATCGCGTCTAGAGCCGATGTATTCTGCATGACCGGTGAAATAGAATTTCTGGGACCCAAGTTGGTATGGATACCCCCATGCCAAATCGAGCATAAAGGAGTTATTGGTCTGAGGGGCACCATGTTTGGCAAGTCCTGCGTTATCGTCAAAATATCCGGTGAAGGTGGTGGTGAAAAAGTTAAATCCAGGAATGTCCCAGCTGAGTTTAATACCTGGCAAGTATTTCATCACCTTTGGGTCATCACCGGCATTTATGCCCATCACCAAACCCACATCTTTCAAACGCCAAAAGTCATAGCTTGCGTTAAACAAAGCCTGAGTACTGAACGTGATATAGGCCTCGGAATAAATATCACTGTCATTGAAGCCGTCCGTGTGGTCATCGTCTAGATGATCAATGAAAAAGAATACCTCCCCGAAATTATGACCGGATACGTGTTGCAAAGAGATGATGTCGGTTATAGATTCTTGCTTATTAAATGGGTTGATGAGCTCGCCGCGATTCAGGTGAATTTGTGTTTTGCTCCACTTTGCTGCGTAGGTTACACAGGGGAATGAAAATATAATTAAACCGAGGACACAGAGTAAAGCTCTATAATTCATAGATATTCCAGATTCTTGAAGTGGTATCGTATGAATTATAGACAAAGCGCTCACAGTCGGAGCGCATTTATATAAAAAGGTGTTAGGCTTTGTTTCTGCGTAAGCAGATAACGGCAATGGCGGTAAAGGCGAGTATAAAACAGTAGAATGACGAGCTTGATACATCCCATGGGCTGATTTTAAACGTTGCACCCAGTAACAAAGCTTGTGCGCCATAAGGTAGTGATCCTTGCATCACACAGGCAAAAATATCCAATAAGCTTGCTGAGCGCTTTGCGCTGATATTACCGTCATCTGCCAGCTTTTTAGCGACGGGGCCTGCTACGATAATACTGACGGTGTTATTGGCAATACATAAGTTACTAACGAGAACCAGTGCGGCAATACCGAGTTGATCAGCAACTTTTCGATGCCATTTAGCTATAATAGCGGTTAATTTCTGAATTTTTAGCGCCAGATAATCCAAACCACCGTTAATGCGAATAAACTCTGACAAACCACCAATAAACATTGATAGTAAGAAAATCTCTTGCATATCACTGAAGCCTTTGTACACGTCTTTGGCAAAGCTTCCAGCTTGATAGTCACCGGTAAAGCCCATCGCGGCCGCGAACACGATACCACTGAATAGCACAACAAAAACGTTTAATCCGCCAACAGCCAGTACCAGAATAAAAATGTATGGCAACACCAGTAGCCAATCAAAAGGTTTGGCTTCAACTGCTTGTGGTTCTGGGGTCAGAAAAACCAAAAGCAATACAGTGAGTAGCGCGGCAGGCAAGGCTATCTTCAGGTTTTCTCTAAATTTGTCTTTCATTTCACAGCCTTGCGTGCGTGTTGCCGCAATTGTTGTGTCTGAAATAATGGATAAGTTGTCGCCAAACATAGCGCCAGAGACAATTGTGCCTGCCATCAGAGCAGGATCAATACCCGTTTTCAGTGATACTGCATAAGCTATCGGACCAATAGCCCCTATGGTGCCCATTGAGGTTCCCATGGCAGTGGAAACCACAGCGGAGATCAAGAATAGGCCCGGCAGCAAGAAAGCCGCTGGGATCAATGATAAACCCGCATTAACGACTGCATCAACACCACCTGTTGCACTGGCAACGGCCGAAAAGGCACCTGCAAGTAGATAAATTAAACACATAGTGATGATGTTGTTGTGTCCAGCGCCTTTGATAAAGGTTTCGACACTATTATTGATGCTACCTCTATTAATTAAAAAAGCGATCACGATCGCAGGCAAGATGGCAACAGGTGCTGGTAGCTGATAAAACGCATAATCAACCCCCTGAGATTGAAGGTATAATCCTGCACCGAGAAAAAGCCCGACAAAAACGAGTAAGGGTAATAGCGATAGCTTCGCATGTAGAGTGTTTGGCTGCATTGTGCTCCCCAAATAAATCAATACCACAGCCAGAGATCCTTTATTAGCTGTATTTAAACTTCAAACGCCCGCAATAAGTAAATCGGCGAAAGCTGGAAGTTTATACATTTAGACGTCCAAAGTCCACGGTATTCTGTTATTATTGTTCTTTCACTGACTATGGCATAGAGAATTGATAAACTCTATAGCCTAAGACAATTAGCTAACCTTTCAGATAGAGTTAAGACATGGATAAAATTGGAATTTTTGGTGCCAATGGCCGTATGGGTTTGGCGCTAGTAGAGGCGTGTACGCAAGCAAATGACACTGATATAGCTGCCGCAGCGGTACGTTCTGGCTCTGAGTTGCTCGGCGCCTCGGTCAAAAGTAAGCAGCCATGTGCGTCAGAAACGTTACTTTTCACCGATGAAGACTTAGTAACGCACACTGATGCTAATGTACTTATCGACTTTACTTTACCTGAAGGTATGAAACGTCATTTGCAGCTGGCGATTGCAAATAAATTACCTATGGTTATCGGAACGACAGGTTTAACACCAGAAGATATGGCGTTATTAAAGGACGCAGCACAGCACATTCCAATCGTTTTTGCTCGCAATTTTAGCGTGGGTGTGACCTTATTATTGGATCTGGTGCAAACGGCCGCCGCTAAGTTAGCGGATGAAATGGATATTGAAATTTTTGAAGCACACCACAGAAATAAAATAGATGCGCCGTCTGGTACAGCACTGGCAATCGGTGAGGCTATTGCTGAGGCGAAAGGCTGGGATCATGAGCAGGTAGCACGCTATGACCGCACTGCGATAGAACAGGCCAAATCTCAAAATGAGATAGGCTATTCGGTGCTCAGAGCCGGAGATATAGTAGGTGAACATACAGCTTATTTCGCAACTATGGGTGAAAGGCTTGAATTAACTCATAAAGCGACATCTCGTCTGACCTTTGCGTCTGGTGCGGTAAGGGCTGCGAAGTGGTTGAGAAATAAACCAAATGGACTTTATGACATGCAAGATGTACTCGGATTGAAGTAGTAAACATACTTTTTTAGCGCTTTCGTGAATTTTTTTTATAAAAAGCGATATTTTTAATGTTTTTGTCTCTTGGGTTAGACGAATCTATGAAATTGCTGTAGACTATAACGAATTTGCCAAAAATTAATAACTGCGTGTTACCAAGCGCTTTGTGAACGGGATGAAAAGCGTTGTAGCTTGCTCCCGTTTTTTACCATTAGGAGGTTAACTTGACTAAATCCGCCCTGTTAGTCCTAGAAGACGGCACAGTGTTTCGCGGTACTGCTATCGGTGCTGACGGTATGTCAGTCGGTGAAGTAGTATTCAATACGTCTATGACTGGTTATCAAGAAATTTTGACTGACCCGTCTTACGCGGAACAAATCGTAACGCTGACTTACCCGCACATCGGTAATACCGGTACTAACAGTGAAGACGAAGAAGCGGACCAGATCTGGGCCAAAGGCCTAGTGATCCGTGATTTGCCTTTACTAGCCAGTAATTTCCGCAATGAGCAATCGTTAAGCGATTATTTGAAAGCTCGTAATATTCTAGGAATTGCTGATATAGACACTCGTAAACTGACACGTATCTTACGTGATAAGGGCGCACAGAATGGCTGTATCATTGCAGGTGACTCGCTTGATGAGAATCAAGCATTAGAAGCTGCAAAAGCGTTCCCAGGTTTGAAGGGCATGGATTTGGCCAAAGTGGTGTGTACTAAAGAGCAGTACACTTGGAAAGAGTCAAGTTGGACACTTGGCGAGGGTTACAAGAGTCTATCGGCAGAAGAAGAAAGATTTCACGTAGTTGCTTATGACTTCGGCGTTAAGAAAAACATCTTGCGCATGTTAGTTGACCGTGGCTGTAAATTAACCGTAGTGCCTGCAGAAACCTCCGCTGCAGACGTGTTGGCACTTAATCCAGACGGTATATTCCTTTCAAATGGTCCTGGCGACCCTGAGCCATGTACTTACGCTATTGAAGCTATAAAGGCATTTTTAGAAACCAATACGCCTATCTTTGGTATCTGTTTAGGTCACCAATTACTGGCGCTTGCATCAGGCGCAAAAACAGTAAAAATGAAGTTTGGTCACCACGGTGGTAACCATCCAGTTAAAGACTTAGACCGTAATGTGGTCATGATCACTGCGCAAAACCACGGCTTTGCGGCCGATGAGGCAAGCTTGCCAGAGACATTACGCGCCACTCACGTATCACTGTTTGATGGTACATTGCAGGGTATTCACCGTACAGACAAGCCAGCGTTTAGCTTTCAGGGCCACCCTGAAGCAAGCCCAGGCCCGCATGATGCGGCACCGTTGTTTGACCATTTCATTGACCTAATGCAAGCCCACAAAGCTTAAGAGAGCGGAGTAACAATGCCAAAACGTACTGATATAAAAAGCATTCTTATCTTAGGCGCAGGCCCAATTGTGATTGGTCAGGCGTGTGAGTTTGACTACTCGGGCGCGCAAGCTTGTAAAGCGCTAAGAGAAGAAGGCTATCGAGTTATTCTCGTAAACTCAAACCCAGCAACTATCATGACCGACCCAGAAATGGCCGATGCCACGTACATCGAACCAATTCATTGGGAAGTGGTAGAGAAAATCATCGAAAAAGAAAAGCCAGATGCGGTATTGCCAACAATGGGTGGTCAAACAGCATTGAACTGTGCGCTTGATTTAGATAAGCACGGTGTATTGGCTAAACACGGCGTTGAGTTGATTGGTGCAACAGCTGATGCCATCGACAAAGCTGAAAACCGTGAGCGTTTTGACGCAGCGATGAAAAATATCGGCCTTGAGTGTCCACGTGCAGAAATTGCCCACTCAATGGAAGAAGCGCATGACGTGCTATCTCGAATTGGTTTCCCATGTATTATTCGTCCGTCATTCACTATGGGTGGCACCGGTGGTGGTGTTGCGTACAACCAAGAAGAGTTCGACGAAATCTGTACACGAGGTCTAGATCTTTCACCAACAAGCGAGTTGTTAATCGACGAAAGCTTAATTGGTTGGAAAGAGTATGAGATGGAAGTTGTTCGTGACAAAAACGACAACTGTATCATCGTCTGTTCAATCGAAAACTTTGACCCTATGGGTGTTCACACTGGTGATTCAATCACGGTTGCGCCAGCGCAAACGTTGACGGACAAAGAATACCAAATCATGCGTAACGCCTCGATGGCGGTATTGCGTGAAATCGGTGTTGAAACGGGTGGTTCAAACGTTCAGTTTGGTGTAAATCCAGATGATGGTCGTATGGTTATCATCGAGATGAACCCACGTGTATCTCGCTCTTCGGCACTTGCGTCTAAAGCGACAGGCTTCCCTATCGCTAAGATTGCAGCGAAGCTCGCGGTTGGCTACACACTAGATGAGTTACAAAACGACATCACGGGTGGGGCAACACCAGCTTCATTTGAACCGTCAATTGACTATGTTGTGACTAAGATCCCACGCTTTAACTTCGAAAAATTCGCCGGTGCAAATGACCGCTTAACCACACAGATGAAGTCTGTGGGTGAGGTGATGGCCATTGGTCGTAACCAACAAGAGTCATTGCACAAAGCCTTACGTGGCTTAGAAGTGGGTGCTACGGGCTTCAACCCGATTGTTGCACTGGATGACCCTAAGGCAAAAGAAACCATTATTCGTGAACTACGCGAGCCAGGCGCAGAGCGCATTTGGTATGTTGCTGATGCGATGCGTCACGGCATGAGCGTGGAAGATGTGTTTGAGCTTACTAAAATTGACCGCTGGTACTTGGTACAGATTGAAGACATCATTAAAGATGAAGCGACAATCGCAGAAGTGGGCTTGGCTGGCTTGAACAAAGATTTCTTACGTCGCTTAAAGCGCAAAGGCTTTGCTGATGCACGTATTGCGGAAATCGCAGGCGTATCTGAAAAAGAAATTCGTAAAAAGCGCCACCAGCTTAACATCGTGCCAGTTTATAAGCGTGTTGATACTTGTGCGGCGGAGTTTAGTTCAGACACAGCTTACATGTACTCTACGTATGACGAAGAGTGTGAAGCGAATCCATCAGACAAAGATAAAATTATGGTTATCGGCGGTGGTCCAAACCGTATCGGCCAAGGTATTGAGTTTGATTACTGCTGTGTACACGCGGCACTGGCAATGCGTGAAGACGGTTACGAAACCATCATGGTAAACTGTAACCCTGAAACAGTATCGACGGACTATGATACTTCTGATCGTTTGTTCTTCGAACCAATCACACTTGAAGACGTGCTGGAAATCGTACGCGTTGAAAAGCCAAAAGGTGTAATAGTACAGTACGGTGGTCAAACACCACTTAAACTGGCTCGTGCACTTGAAGCAAATGGGGTTCCAATCATTGGTACTTCGCCAGATGCAATTGACCGTGCTGAAGACCGCGAGCGCTTCCAGCAAATGGTTGAACGTTTGAACCTACTTCAGCCCGAAAACGCAACAGTAACATCACTTGAAGAAGCGGTAGCAAAATCTCAAGAGATTGGCTTCCCACTAGTTGTTCGCCCATCATATGTATTGGGTGGTCGTGCTATGGAAATCGTATATGACGAAGATGACTTACGTCGTTATATGACAGAAGCAGTGTCAGCTTCAAACGAAGCGCCAGTGTTACTTGACCGTTTCCTTGATGACGCAATCGAAGTAGACGTAGACGCAATCTGTGACGGTGAGCAAGTGATCATCGGTGGTATCATGGAGCACATTGAGCAAGCAGGCGTTCACTCAGGTGACTCGGCGTGTTCGCTTCCAGCTCATACGCTATCATCAGAAATTCAGGACGTAATGCGCAAGCAAGTGACGGATATGGCGCTTGAACTTGGAGTTATCGGTCTGATGAATACCCAGTTTGCTGTCAAAGATGGTCAAGTTTATCTTATCGAGGTGAACCCTCGTGCAGCGCGTACTGTACCGTTTGTATCTAAGGCGACGGGCATTGCTCTGGCGAAAGTTGCGGCACGCTGTATGGCTGGCCAATCATTAGCAATCCAAGGTGTTACCAGCGAAGTTATTCCACCATATTACAGCGTAAAAGAAGTGGTATTGCCATTTGCTAAGTTCCAAGGCGTTGACCCACTTCGTGGTCCTGAGATGCGTTCAACAGGTGAAGTAATGGGTGTTGGTGAAAACTTCGCCGAAGCGTTTGCAAAAGCACAATTAGGCGCTGGTAATGCTTTACCACGCGGTGGTCGCGCGCTACTATCTGTGCGTAACAGCGATAAGTCACGTGTTGTTGAACTGGCTAAAATCATGAAAGAAATTGGTTTTGAGCTAGATGCAACGAATGGTACCGCCAAAGCACTTGAAGAGGCAGGCATTGAAGTACGTCGCGTGAACAAGGTATACGAAGGTCGCCCTCACATTCTTGATAGAATCAAAAATGGTGAGTACAGCTACATAGTAAATACCACTGAAGGTCGCCAAGCGATCGAAGACTCGAAGGTGTTACGTCGTGGTGCATTGCAACATAAGACAAATTACACCACCACGCTTAATGCAGCATTTGCTAACTGCTCTGCACACGCTGCAGATGACAGAAACACAGTAAATTCTGTACAAGAGCTACACCAACGATTGAACTAAGGACTAAACCAGGGTCTGACGGCCCTGGTATTAAGTGAGATACTTATGCAATCAATTCCGATGACAGTACGAGGCGAGCAGTTGCTTCGTGAAGAACTTAACCATTTAAAATCGGTGGTTCGCCCAAAAATTGTTGCCGATATCGCGGAAGCACGCGAACACGGAGACTTAAAGGAAAATGCTGAATATCACGCAGCGCGTGAACAGCAAGGTTTTTGTGAAGGCCGTATTCAAGAGATTGAAGCTAAGCTTTCGACTTCTCAAGTAATTGACGTTACTAAGATTGAAAATAACGGCAAAGTTATTTTTGGTGCCACAGTCACTATTTGTAACGTTGAAACCGATGAAGAAGTTAAATACCGTATCGTGGGCGATGATGAAGCTGATATCAAAAGCAACCTTATCTCGGTTAACTCACCGATTGCGCGTGGCTTAATTGGTAAAGAGTTAGATGATACAGCTAATATTCAAACACCAAATGGTACTGTTGAGTACGAAATCATCGAAGTTGAATATATCTAACTGAATTCAAGTTTAGAACCTAAAAAACCGGGCTTATGCCCGGTTTTTTATTGGCTCCATAACGAGATATCTGGTATTCGCATTATTGCTGTGCATAGAATAGGGTAGAGAAAACTATAAGGGTGGCTATGAAAAAGCAGTTCTCATTAAGCAATTTCAAGTTGGTTGTAGCTATGTTAGTAGTGATGTGGAGTGTGCATCTAATGGCGAGCGTCACCGGTATCGCATTTAGCCAATATGGACTTGTACCTTGGGATACCTCACGGTTGTATGGAATTATCACCTATCCATTCATTCATGGCGATTGGCAACATCTAATAGGCAACACATTTGGTTTATTAATTAGTGGTTATTTGGCGAGTCAATTGCCATGTTTTAAGCGCTCCACGGTGGTGATATTTATACTCACCGGTATACTCGTTTGGCTATTCGCCAGCTTTGCAATTCACATTGGTGCATCAGGGGTTGTAATGGGCTACTTTGGCTTCATCATGGGAAGCGCTATCTTTCGGCGAAATGTATGGAGCTTTGTTATTGCGCTGGCGCTGCTTGCTATCACACAATATTTTCAAATCAGCTTGGTTGGTACACTATTCTCATTTGATGAAAGCACCAGTGCTTCGAGTCATATATTTGGTTTTATCAGTGGCTGTGTTGCGGCTTATCTGTTTAGAGGCGTAGGGAGGCCTACTAAAAGGGCAGTGAGTTAGCTAAAACAGCTGCTGGCAACATAGATAAGCCGCTTTGTGGTGCCATTCAATAAGTTTTTAACGCCATTAATTTCTAACGACTATAACAATGCCTGTTACAGACAAAACGGCACCAGCCAATTTGTTAAACATGCCTTGGCGTTTGTGTGAACTTAACACCTTTGTTTTCGCTTTTGAAAAGAGGTAAGAGTACCCTAAGTTTACGGAGCCAAACGCTAAAGTGGCACAGACAAGCATGCCCAAAAGATCATAGTTTGTGATGTCCTCAAAGCTTACAAATGCAGGAAATAGCGCGAGGTAAAACAGAATCGCCTTAGGATTACTCATGGTGATTAAAAAACCTGAAAGTACATCAAGCTTGCTTGTTTTGGGGAGCATGTTCATATTGGACGCGTTGGGTTTTGATAAAAGTAACTTTGCGCCAATCCAAATTAAATAGGCCGCACACAGATACTTTACTGCAATAAAAGTGCTCCCCATCAACTGTGCAAGATGTGACAGTCCAGATACCGCAAATAAGATAAAAATATAGTCAGCACACAAAATACCCACTGTCATAAATGCGCCGCGACGAAACCCACCAACCATAGCGGTACTACTGATGGCAAATACGGCAGGGCCTGGAGCGATGGCAACGATAAACATTGCACTAAATAAAGCGAGATAAGTATCAAGCGTCACTAAGAACTCCTTATTACATGTAAGCACATCACAATCATGCGCCAAATATGTTTAGTTAATATCTAATGACAAGATATCAGATTGCCTTTGTTTTTCTGCTAATAAATAGTAACTATCCGATATTCCGATTAACTGGTCACAGTGTTGTTTACATAGCGCATTCAGTGCGTGTGTGCTCTGTATTTTTCCACTTTGATAATCATAACGGCCCAAGTGGTAGCCATTGGCGTTTCTAGTTCTAAAAAACATACCAGATGGGGAGGCGTACAAGTGTATATTTGCGCTCTCAGCATTCATTATCTCAGTTTTGGTGCTGATATTTTGAATCGTATTGTTTGCGCTGATAATGAGCTGATTCTTGTCAGTTACAACCAGCTGACGATTTTGTAAATGGACATTGAGTGCTTTACGCTTCGAGCTAGTCAGGTTGTATGCAAATAACGTGTCGCCTTGAGCAGACTTATCAGCATAAATAATGGTATCGCTATTATTTAATCGTGCAAGCGGCACACCAATTATATTTTCCAACCACTTAACGCTAACCTTGTTATTGGTTAGTTCGAGTAAAAAAGGACGGTTATTAAGTGCACTGATAAGACTTTGATTACTATGCCAAATAGGAGGGGCGATGGCCAGCTCTTTGGCACTGTTTTCGAAAATAAGTGTCTGTGTATCTGAGTCTAAATGTTTTAAAAATAGCTGTGCATAGCCATTGCGTGTTGAAATATAGGCGACTTTTGTTTCATCGGGCGATAGCGATGCTCCCCAATCTACACCATTGGAGTTAGCGATTGTTTTGACGTTTGCAGGGGCGTGTCGCTTTGCGAGATATAAGTCTTCGTCAATTCGGTTTTCAATGAAATAGAGCTTGCTTTTAACCAATTGAATATACTGTAAAAAATGATAGTTACTATACGTAAGCATAGACCATTGGCCGTCGAGTGTTAGCGCTGAAAGTTGACTACCGTTGCTCAGTAGCAGCGAGCTTTTGCTGCTATGCCATGTTAAAAAGTACCAATCGTGGTTAAGCTGTGCAACGGTTCTTTGCTCTAATGTATTAAGGTCAAACAGCTTCACAATGGATTTTGATTGGGTATTGAACCCTACCATAGCGAGCGTATTTTCATCCTCTGATAGGCTTATTTTATAGGGTTTAAACTCATCGTTAGGAGGGAGTAGCGTTGTGACTTCTCCAGACATGAGGTTGTGCTTGTAAAGCGATACATTACGACTATGTTCAGATGCATTCTGATTTGCCAAGTACAATAGGTTATTTGCTTTATCAATGAACAGCGGACTGCTCCAGTCAATATCGTGGCGTTCGAATAAGCTTGTTTGAAGTAAAGTTTGACGCATATCATTCAGTTCGATTTGACCAAACTCGACACTGCTTCCATTAAAGCTTGAATAGATGAGCGTGTGGTTGTTGCGCCATGCAAGGTAGCGGTACGGTTGTGAAATTGTACTTACTTGCCATGTGGTATTGTGTTTTAGATCTCGAATAACAATATGCTTTTCTTGACTTTTGTCTGAACTACTAGTCACTACCGCCATATAACTGGCATCGGGGCTTACCCGCATGTAATGTTCTAGCGCGTTGCTTGAGGTGATTGGCTTTAGGTTGGTCAACACACTGACTTCGTTAGTGTCATTGCTATCAAGATACCAAAAATACAGCAATGTACTTAGGAGGCAAATAATGGTGAATGCTATTGCTACTATTGGCTTGAAGTCGGTGTGTTTTGATTTTTCAGCGTTTGTTTCGGTGACAGCCGGGGGGGAGTGTTCAGCTGAGAATGTCACTTGCGCTTGTAAGCTATAGCCTCGCTTTGGATGTGTTTTGATAAGCGACTTATCTTCATCACACAACAGTTTACGTAGTAGCGCGATATTGCGCCTAACAGAATTGGGACTGTAAACAGAGCGAGGCCACACACGTTCAAATAGAGCTTCAGCACTTATAATAGTGTTGGCGTGTTCACATAAAGTAATAAGCAAGGCCATGACTTTTGGTTCGAGTACATGGGTAATACCATTAACGATGATTTCACCAGGGCGTGGCTGGACCCGTATTTGGTTGATGCAAAATGTACTAGTAAATGCATTGCCACCCAATGCTTTCTCTAACTGATTGTTATTACTGCTCATTTTTATTCTTAATTATTTCTTAATTGTTTTTTAAGTGCTAATTCATCGCTGAAATTCATTTTTAACGTTATTACATAGGCCAAGTTAACTCGCTTTTATCAAATATAAAGACAGAAGGAATAAAACAAGATGCGTTACTTACTGATATGGTCATTGCTCTTTTTGAGTGTAAAAACGTTTGCACAAGATAGTACAACCATAAACCAAGACGAGCAGTTAGTTAAACAATTTATTAGCACGCTAAATACTAACAGCTTAGAGACGATCACTCGCTATGTTGACAGCCATTTTTCACAGGAGAGTTTATCGCGCTGGCAGGGCTCGGGAAGAGAGCGATATATAGGCTATACAATGAATATGGCTTTGTTGCATCATACCCTGAGTTTGAAGCAGGTTACGCGAACAGAACGAGATCAGCAGATTAGACTGACAGGCGATGTTTTATCACAAAATACCGCTTTAGAGTATTCTTTAGTGATCATGTTAGATGACAAGTCGAAAATCTCGGGTTGGTATATACGACCCTCCGGTTTAGGCCAATTTTCAGCACAATCAAATTCTGAAGAAGCACTGCTTAGTACATTAGAAAAGCTAACCGACCACCTTGCAAAAAACGAGGCTTTTTCAGGCACGGTAATGCTTGCAAAGGGTGACAAGGTGTTGTTTCAAAAGGCACATGGTTTAGCATCAAGGCGATATGACGTTAAAAATAACATCGACACTAAATTCCAAATTGGCTCATTGAACAAAATGTTTACGAGTGTGGCCATTATGCAATTGGTCGAAGCAGAAAAGTTGTCGGTAAACGATAAGCTCACTCAGTATTTAGACAGGAAATACTTTGGTGAAGGGCACTTTGATAACATAACAATAAAGCAATTGCTCACTCATACATCGGGGTTGGGAGCAATACCTGATACGAATAATCAACAATCGAAGATGCGTTCGCTTAAAGATTCTCTACCTTTGTACAAAGGGATAAAGCTTAATTTTGAGCCTGGGAGTCGCTGGCAGTACAGTAGCACCGGCATGCGTATGTTAGGCCATGTAATTGAAGTGGTGTCTAAACAGAGTTATTACGATTTTATAGAACAGCATGTTTATAAAAAAGCAGGTATGACAAATAGTGGTAGTTTCGATCTTGACGTACCAATCAAGAATACTGCAAGAAACTATTGGTATTCTACAGAAACCAAAACTCTCACCGAGAACTTTATGATGCAAGGCGTAAAAGGTGGACCGGCTGGCGGTGGGTACTCTACGGTCAGTGACTTACATCACTTTGCCTTGGCTTTAATTAATCATCAGTTACTAAACTCAGAGCTCACAGTCGAAGCCACATCTGCTAAACCACAGTTGCACTCACCGTATTATGGCTATGGTTTCTCAGTACGAGGTGACGTTGGAAATCAAGTGATTGGTCATAATGGAAGTTACTTAGGGACCAGTGCGCAGTTAAACATTTATCGTGATAAGGGTTATATACTCGCGGTACTTGGCAATAGTGATGCTGCGGGCGAACCCATTGTTTTTGCAGTGAATGAGCTGATCCAAAAACTCTAAAAGGAAAGGGGAGCACTGACAGTCATACATGACGCATGCGTGAGTATTCAGCTTATACCTGAAGTTCAGGTATAAGCTGTTCAACACTCGTTAACCAATTAACACTCAATGATATTTACAGCTAAACCGCCGCGAGCGGTTTCTTTGTATTTGGTCTTCATGTCATTGCCCGTATCGAGCATGGTTTTGATCACTTTATCGAGTGATACTTTCTGCTCACCAGTACCACGCATAGCAAGACGCGAGGCGTTGATCGCTTTTACAGCCCCCATTGCATTACGTTCAATACATGGCACTTGCACCAGACCACCTACAGGGTCACAGGTTAAACCTAGGTTGTGTTCCATGCCGATTTCTGCCGCGTTCTCCACATGTAATACATTGCCGCCCATGATTTCAGTCAGCGCACCGGCGGCCATTGAACAGGCTACACCGACCTCTCCTTGACAACCGACTTCAGCACCAGAGATTGACGCATTCTTTTTATATAAAATACCAATAGCGGCGGCTGTTAGCAGGTAACGGGTTGCGATTTCTTCGTCCACTTCCTTGATGAAAGTGTGATAGTACATCAGTACTGCTGGTAAAATTCCTGCTGCACCATTTGTTGGGGCTGTAACGACACGTCCACCCGCTGCATTTTCTTCATTTACGGCAAGCGCGAATAAGTCAACCCAATCCATTGCGCGTAGTGGGTCATTGCTATTTTCAACGTTTAATTTTAAGTACAAGCTAGGTGCGCGGCGTTTCACCTTTAAACCACCAGGTAAAATACCCTCAGTTCGCATACCGCGTTCGATACAGGCTTTCATTACTTGCCAAATATTAAATAATTCAGCCTTAATTTCGGTCATAGGGCGTAACGTTTTTTCATTTGCCATCATCAATGAAGACACACTTAAGCCTGACTCTTTACATAAATTAAGCAGCTGTTCTGCGGTATCAAACGGATAAGGCGCGGGGTTTTGTTCGCGAATATCCAGTGCTGCTTGTTTTTCTTGCTCAAACTGCTCATCGGTTACGATAAAGCCACCACCGATAGAGTAGTAAATTTGACTGTGAACTTTGTCTTTACCATTGAGTGCGACAATCTCCATAGCATTGGAATGTTTTGGCAAAGTTTTTCTACGATGAAAAACGATAGCACCTTGTTTTGGAAACTTAACTTTGTGGCTTTGGTCCAGGTATATCACTTGTTCTTGTTCTATCTTTTCTAGGATATCTGGAACTGCATCGGCATCAATGGTTTCAGGATCGTAGCCCGCTAAGCCTAAAATGACGGCCTTGCCAGAGCCGTGACCGATACCGGTCTGACCTAGAGAGCCAAATAGTTCTACTTTAACTTCGGTTGTCTGTGCTAATAAACCTTTATCTTGTAAGTCTTTAACAAACAATCGCGATGCGCGCATTGGACCGACGGTATGAGACGAAGAAGGGCCAATACCGATACTAAACATATCGAATGCACTAATCATAATTTTTACTCAACATTGCCTTTGAACGGGCGCACATCATAACGTTAAAACGCAGCCTTGTAACCCGTTGTGCTATGAAATTACTATGCCTATTTTAGCAAAGCTATAAAGTTTTTGACTAAGCTTGCTGTTGCTCCCCAAAGAAGCCCGTGCGGCGTAATGTAACCCGGCAGCTGGCGCGTCTTACCTGCAAGTTGTAACGAGTAGGTTTGCCAGTTTTGAGGGGCAGCTAACTCTTCAATGGTAATGATGAACGCTTTTTCAACTTCGGCACTGTCGGTGTGCCATTGTGCTTTGGGTGACAATCTCGCAACAACTGGGAAGATGTTAAACCCAGTGAGTGTGATGTGTTTGTTGAGTGTACCAATGGGCGTAATGTGATGCGCAGCAATGCCAAGCTCTTCTTGGGTTTCTCGTATTGCTGTCATTTGTAGGTTTACATCGCTTGGTTCAACTTTCCCTCCTGGAAAACACAACTGTGAAGGGTGATGTTTTAAATAAGCTGAACGTTTGCAAAACAATAACGCGGCCAGCCCATTTTCTTCTGTTAACGGGAGTAACACCGCACTGGCTTTGACCGATTGGCGGGCGACGATACGCGATTCTGCCTGTTGAACTGAGCTAGTATAAAAGCGGGTGATGACTTCGTCTAATGTCACAAGCTGTGCTCTCAATTATCTAAAATGGGTAAGATCTTATTCACTTTATGATAGGTTTCCTGATACTCAAGTTCAGCTTGTGAGTCAGCAACAATACCGCCGCCAGCCCAACAGTGAATTTTCTCATCACAACATACCAGTGTGCGAATTGTGATTGATGTATCCATTCTACCGCAAGCGCTTACATATCCTATTGAACCACAATACACACTGCGTCTATGAGGTTCCAGTTCTTCAATGATTTGCATTGCACGTATTTTGGGCGCGCCGGTGATAGAGCCTCCAGGAAAAGCGGCTTCAAGTTGGTCAACAGCACAGTGTTCTTCTGCTAATTCACAGGTTACTGTACTTACTAAATGGTGTACCGCAGGAAAGCTTTCTATGGCAAATAAGCTGGGGACCTGAACAGTTCCGGGCTTGGCAACTTTACCTAAATCGTTGCGCAATAAGTCCACAATCATGACATTTTCGGCACGGTCTTTACTGCTGCTGGCTAGGCGTTCAGCTTGTTGCTTGTCCTCAATAGGGTCAGCCAGACGTGGTAAGGTGCCTTTGATTGGTTTGGTTTCAACTTGCTTGTCGCTGACCAGTAAGAACCGCTCTGGAGACACAGATAAAATAGCGCCCGCACTGGTATTCATGTACGCAGAAAAAGGGGCTTTATTGTGCGCACGCAGCTTTTTATACGCAAGCCAAGGTTCGCCGCTAAACTCGGCGCTAAATCTTTGAGCTAGATTAATTTGATAACAGTCACCACTGAGCAAATATTGATGAATCTTTTCAAATTGGGTGTTGTATTGCGCCTGCGTCATATTTGATTGCCACTTGGAAGTGAGTTTAAATGTCCGATATGTAGGAGATTTAGCTGCAAGCATATCAAGGTAGTCGCTCACTCTATCTAAACTGGGCTGCGAGATGTAATACCACTGATGGTTATGGTTATCAAAAATCAGGGCATCTAAATACAAGCCAATGCTCATATCAGGCAGCGAAATGTCTTTGGTAGCGTGAATGGGAAGTTGTTCAATATAGCGGCCAAGGTCATAGCCAAAATAGCCCAGCCAGCCACCGCTAAAGGGTAAATCAAAAGGCGCTTTTTGATCACTCAACTCTTTAAGCTTGTCTTTCATAATGGTAAAGCAGGTATGTTGCTGCTGTACACCATCAAGATAGATGTGACCATCTTTTGCTTCTAACAGATGTTTGGGGTTGATACTGATGATATCAAAGCGACTATTCACGTGCTTGGCGTTGCTGGAATCAAGTAATATTGCATGAGGGAGGTGTGCAAAGTGCTCAAAAACGACGTCAGTTGAAAGATTGAGAGTTAACTTTTTACAATTGATTTGGTCATTTAGCATTTACTTGAACCTGAAAACTAGCCCGAAACGGGCGGGGAGGTTATCATACTTATCTATTTTTCTATAGTGGCTTAGTGACTCACATAAAAGTTCACTATGTTTAGATGTATTAAGTTATTGACCGAGGCGTTTAATAACACAAACTAAGGAACCGTCATGAGTATGATCCGTCAGCAAGACTTCATCGACAGTATTGAAGATGCTTTGCAATATATCTCTTTTTATCACCCTTTAGACTTTGTACAAGCTTTAGAAAAAGCCTATCACAAAGAGCAAAGCAAAGCGGCCAAAGATGCCATTGCACAAATTCTAATTAACTCACGCATGTCAGCTGAAGGTAAGCGCCCGCTTTGTCAAGACACCGGCATTGTGACTTGCTTCGTAAAAGTGGGTATGGATGTTAAGTGGGATAAGACAGATCTAACCGTTCAACAGATGGTAGATGAAGGTACCCGTCGTGCTTATTTGAACCCAGATAACCCGCTACGAGCATCGATTGTTGCTGACCCTGCAGGAAGCCGAAAAAATACTAAAGACAACACGCCTTCGGTAGTACACATTGACATGGTGCCAGGTGCTGAAGTTGAAGTAATGATAGCGGCAAAAGGTGGCGGCTCTGAAAACAAAACAAAAATGGTAATGCTAAACCCGTCTGACGATGTTGCTGCATGGGTAGAAAAAACCCTCCCATTAATGGGAGCGGGTTGGTGTCCACCTGGTATGTTGGGCATAGGCATCGGTGGTACAGCAGAAAAAGCGGCTGTACTAGCAAAAGAGTCTTTGATGGATCCTGTGGATATCCACGAGCTCATGGAACGCGGTGCTGAAACAGCTGAAGAAAAACTGCGTTTAGAAATTTTTGAGCGTGCCAATAAGTTGGGTATTGGTGCTCAGGGCTTGGGCGGTTTAACTACTGTAGTCGATGTAAAAATTAAGACAGCACCGACTCACGCGGCATCAAAACCTGTGGTCATGATCCCAAACTGTGCGGCAACACGTCACGTGCATTTCACACTAGATGGTTCAGGCCCTGCTGATCTAAAAGCGCCTAAACTGGAAGATTGGCCTGAAGTGACCTGGGAAGTGGGCGAAGATACTCGCCGTGTGAATTTAGATACATTAACTAAAGCAGATACCCAAGATTGGAAAATGGGTGAGACTGTTTTATTGTCAGGTAAAATTCTAACGGGTCGTGATGCTGCGCATAAGCGTTTACAAGACATGATCAGCTCAGGTGAAGGCTTGCCAGAAGGTGTCGACTTTGAGAATAAATTTATCTATTACGTAGGCCCTGTTGATGCTGTTGGTAACGAAGCGGTAGGTCCTGCTGGTCCGACAACGGCAACTCGTATGGATAAGTTTACTGATATGATGCTAGAGAACACAGGCATTGTTGGCATGATTGGTAAAGCTGAGCGTGGTCCTGCGACGGTTGAATCAATCAAAAACAACAAATCTATTTACCTAATGGCGGTGGGCGGTGCTGCATACTTGGTTGCAAAAGCGATTAAGAAGGCGCGCGTTGTTGCGTTTGAAGACTTGGGTATGGAAGCGATTTATGAGTTTGAAGTTGAAGACATGCCAGTGACTGTAGCGGTTGATAGCACAGGTGCTAATGCCCATGAACAAGGGCCGGCAATCTGGAAAGCAAAGATTGAAGAGCTAGATAGCAAACTGAAATAGCAAACTGAAGTAATTTCAGCACGCATTGAACAGATAGAGCCGTGTGATATGCAATCACACGGCTTTTTTGTAACTATAACTGTACATTCGACTTGCCCTTTACGTTTACGTAAACATCCCTTGCGATATATTAAAATTTATTAGCTAAATTAATCCCGTAATGGCCATGTTAAAGGGTTGTATATTTCATTTTGCAAGTACATTTAACTATATTATTCAAACTAATTGTAATTAGTAGGATGATCATCTCATTTTCTGGCGTGTGCGCTAAGTTAGTGTTAGAGTTTTGCCAATTTCAGCGCTATCAACACCTTCAAGGTGAGACATTATCGGAGAACTAAAAGTGGCTGTATTTAACCAAGTTGAATTTGATAATCATGAACAAGTGGTATTTTGTGCCGATGAAGCATCGGGCTTACGCGCCATCATCGCAGTACATAGCACTAAGTTAGGCCCTGCAGTAGGTGGTTGCCGTTTATGGGATTACGCAAAAGATGAAGATGCAGTTTACGATGTACTGCGTTTATCTAAGGGGATGACCTATAAAAATGCAGTGGCACGTTTGCCATTCGGCGGTGGTAAATCAGTGATCATCGGTGATGCAAAAGAAATTAAATCTGAAGCTTTGTTCAGAGCTTTTGGTAAGCATTTGGAGCGTTTGGGTGGAAGCTACTACTCCGCTGAAGATGTGAACATCACCACAGGTGATGTAATGATGATGCATAAAGAAACCAATTACGTACTTGGCCTAGAGGGCAAAAGTGGCAACCCATCACCTTTTACTGCACTAGGTACGTTCTTAGGAATTAAAGCAGCTTACCAACATAAGCATGGCCATCAGGACTTAGCTGGCGTAAAAGTAGCGGTTCAAGGGTTAGGTGCCGTTGCGTATGGTTTATGTAAACATCTACATGAAGCTGGTGCGCAATTGTTTGTAACTGATATCAATCAAGCCTCAATAGATAGAGTTGTATCTGAGTTTGGTGCGACCGCTGTTGGTATTGATGAGATTTATGACTTGGATGTTGACGTTTATGCTCCTTGCGCCTTAGGGGCGACGCTAAACGATAATACTATTCCACGTCTTAAAGCGACGATTATCGCAGGTTGCGCTAACAACCAGTTAGCTGAATCACGTCACGGTGAAATATTACGTGAAAAGGGTGTCCTGTATGCGCCTGACTATGTGATAAATGCAGGTGGTATCATCAACGTATATTATGAGACAAAGCCTGAGGGTTATAATAAAGAACAAGCCACAAAACATGTGGAAGGTATTTATGATACCTTGACGGAAATTTTTGCGCGTTCTGAGAGCGAACAAAAGTCAACGCACATCATTGCAGATGAACTGGCTCAAGAGATCATCGCTCAAGGTTTGTAATTTTTTAAATTTATTCGAACCAAACGATTGAAAAGGGTATGCTCTGCATATCCTTTTTTATGTGTGCTGTATATGAAAAAGATTAATTTAGACACTTGGCCACGCGCCGAGCATTATCATTTTTTTAAAGGCTTTGATAAGCCTCACTTCAACATTACTACCAACCTTGATTTATCGTTGTTATATCGATACGCCAAACAACAGCAATATTCGTTTACCGATTGCTATCTCTACTGTTTGCTCAAAGCAGTAAATAGCTACACTCCGATGCGCTATAGAATAGTTGATGGCCTTCCTGTTGAAGTCGATGAATTAATGGCGAGTACTGTTTTTTTAAAAGAAGATGATACATTTCGTTTTATCCCTTTGTCGTTGCAACAAAATATCACTGAGTTTGCAGCACATACAGCAAAACAAAAGGCGATATACCTAAACAAAACCTTACTTGATGAACAGTTTATGTTGCGTGAAACCAGTGCAGCGCAAATTCATGTGTCCATCTTACCTTGGTTTAATTTCAGCAGCTTCAGTCATGCTGCAACAAGCCAGGGGACTTGTGTTGGGATCCCAAAGTTTGTTTTTGGTCAGTATCAAATTGAGTCAGGTCTCATGCCATTGAATATAGAAGTGCATCACGCGTTGTTAGATGGTGTTCACGTTGCACAATTTTTGACTACACTTAATAAAGTTATTTCCGAGGTGGTTAAATAAGCGGTTGAAATGTAGACAATTAGCGAAAAATCTTAAAATGATGCAAAAATGGCAATTATTTTTTGGTTATAAACTTTATTGTTTATATTATTCAAAGGTTTATAACGGATTATCGCAAAATTAAAGAAGAGATCACAAAGCAAAGCTTAGTTGTAATCAAATGTAAACATTGTGATGTAACTGCTTTATTATCAACGGCTATAGGAGGGAGTCAAAAAATACCATGTTAATTTTTTGTTTTATATCGAGTTTATTTTTTTAAAACTGGAAAATTTGTTTTGCGAGTGAAGTTGACACGACGACTTGCATTTAGCATTATTGGACAGTTGATATCTGTTAAAAGATATCAGGGTTGCTCCCTAATAGGGGGTGATAAAATTATAAAAGTAACATTACTTAATTGGTTGGGAACTATGTCTGTTAAAATCAGAAAGAGTCTTGTAGCTACTGCGCTTCTTGGCGCAACAGCATTTGCAAGCAGCAATGTGATTGCAGATCCTTTGAACGACGTACAAAAAGTAGGTCAACAAACTCAAATGGCTGCTAAAAAGTCTCAAGAAAAGATCGACAAAATCTTCGGTCAAACGCAAGAAATGATCGGCGAATACCGCAGTGTTGTTGACGAAACTGAACTGCTAAAAGTTTATAACGACCACGTTGCCCGTTTGGTCGCAGACCAAAGAGCTGGCATCGAATCTTTTGATCGTCAGATCGGAACAATTGAAAAGACAAAACAGGACGTTGTGCCTTTGATGTATCGCATGATCGATACGCTTGAGCAATTCATCAAAGCGGACGTTCCGTTTGATACTGAAACACGTATGGGTCGCGTTGAGAAACTACGTGACTTACTTTCAAATTCTAAAGTAACTACTTCAGAAAAATTCCGTCAAGTGCTAGAAGCTTACACTATTGAAACTGATTACAGTTCAGTAATGGCTGCTTCTCAAGGTTCACTTGAAATCAACGGCAAAAACATCAACGTTGATTTTGCACGCCTTGGCCGCGTAGCTTATGTAGCTCAGTCTTTTGACTTAAAGCACGCATGGGTTTGGAACAATACTGCTAAACAGTGGGATGAGCTAGGTGAAGAATACCTTAAGCCAGTAAAAGACATGATCCGTATCGCACGTGGTCAGGCTGCCCCAGATCTAGTTGCATTACCAATCTTTGGCGCGGAGTAAGTGAAAATGAAGAAACTATTTAAAGGCTTTGCAGTAGCCGCTGCACTATCTGTTTCTGCAGGTGCCGCGCTAAATGCACACGCAAATACAGAAGCTCTTGATAAAATCCTACAAGAAGTAAAACAAAACCGTATTTCTGAAGGTAAAATCAACAAGCAACGTGAGCAAGAGTTCTTATCTTCTCGCGCAAACCAACAATCGCTTCTTAACAAAGCGAAAAGCGACTTAGCTGCTGAAAAAGCACGTGGTGAGCGTTTGAACAAAGAGTTCAAGCAAAACGAAATCACGCTTGCTGAAAAAGAAGTTGAGCTAGCAAACGCAACGGGTACTCTAGGTGAGATGTTCGGTGTTGTTCGTCGTTCAGCTTCAGAAGCTATCGGTTCAATTGAAGCATCACTAGTATCTGCTGAAAAACCAGGGCGCGCTGAAGTTCTTCGTTCTCTTGCAGCTGCAAAAGAACTACCAACTACTCGTGAACTAGAAGAGCTTTGGATTGCTTTCCAAACTGAAATGACTGAGTCTGCAAAAGTATCTACTTTTGAAGCTCAAGTTGCTGAACTTAGCGGTGAAATCAACGTTAAGCAGGTAACTCGTGTTGGTAACTTTAACCTAGTTACTAAAGACGGTTATGTACTTTATGACGCGGCTAACAAAGCGATCACGCCATTAGGTAAGCAACCAGATGGCTATGTGTTAGACACTGTTGATTCGCTACTTAGCACTTCTGCAGGTACTTACACTAAGTTTTACGTTGACCCAACTCGTGGTTCAATCTTGCTTCTAAACACGAAGCGTGCAACCGTTGAAGAGCGTTGGCACCAAGGTGACACAGTTGGTTACATCATCACGGCATTGTTAGCAGTTGGTGCACTACTTGCGCTAATTCGCTTCCTAGACCTAATGATGGTTGGTGCGAAAATCAAAGCACAAATCAAAAATATCAACACACCTAACACAAACAACCCGCTTGGTCGTATCTTGAAAGTTTACCATGACAACAAGAACCAAGACGTTGAGAACCTTGAGCTTAAATTAGACGAAGCGATTCTACGTGAAACGCCGCGCATTGAAGCTGGTATCAACATCATCAAGATCTTAGCTGCTATTGCACCGCTACTAGGTCTACTAGGTACGGTTGTTGGTATGATCTTAACCTTCGAATCAATCACACTATTTGGTACTGGTGATCCTAGGATCATGGCAGGTAACATCTCTCTAGCGCTTGTAACAACAGCACTAGGTCTGATAGCTGCTCTACCTCTAATCCTATTACACGCTATCGTTTCAGGTCGTAGTAAAGCAGTTCTACATATCCTTGACGAGCAAAGTGCAGGCATCGTTGCTGCACACGCGGAGAAGGAGAAAGCCTAATGCTAGTCCTGATGGAGACCTGGGAATCTATCAGGGATTTTGTTGGCACAGGCGGCCAGGTTTTATACGTGGTCGCGATAGCACTCTTTATTATGTGGGTTTTAATGATTGAGCGCTATTGGTTCCTACTAGCTGAATATCCAAAAATGAAAGCGGATATCGTAGCTAAGTGGGACGCCCGCCAAGACACCACGTCTTGGTACGCACACAGAATCCGCGATGCATGGATTTCTGAAGCGTCTGAGAAATTAGATGAGCGTATGTTGATTATCAAAACATTGGTTGCAATGTGTCCATTAATCGGCTTACTAGGTACAGTAACAGGTATGATTTCGGTATTCGAAACCATGGCTACACAGGGTACTGGTAATGCACGTTTGATGGCTTCAGGCATCTCAATGGCGACGGTACCAACAATGGCAGGAATGGTTGCGGCACTGTCAGGTGTATTCTTCAGCACTCGTTTGGAAGCTAGAGCGAAAATGGCTAAAGAACAGCTGATTGACAGCTTGCCACATCACTAGAGAGAGATATAAATATGGCACGTAAACAACGTTTTCGTGAAGAGGAAGAAGCAGCAGTAGATATGACGCCGATGCTTGACATCGTATTCATCATGCTGATCTTCTTCATCGTTACCACTTCTTTCGTAAAAGAAGCTGGTATTGAAGTTAAGAAGCCAAAGGCTGCGCAAGCTCAACAAACTAAAAACGCTAACATCTTTATTGCTATTCGTGAGAATGGTGAGATTTGGATGGACAAGCGTCAGGTAGATGTTGAACGTGTTAGTGCAAACCTTGAGAGTATCCTAGCTGAACAACCGACTGAGACTGTTATTATCCAAGCGGATAAGGGCGCTAAGCACGGTGTGGTTGTAAAAGTAATGGACCAAATCAAGGCGACTGATGACGGCCTGAAGATTTCAATAGCTGGAGCTAAGTAATGATTCGTTTTCTGTTTTCACTGATTGCAGGTGGGGCAGTTACTTTCGGCTTATTCTTTTTCATGTCATACCTGATCTCCGGTGGAGCTGATAGGGCTGATGAGAAAAAAGAACAGATAGTGGTCGAAATTTTGACGAATCCACCTGAATCTGAGGTGCAGGAGCGGAAGCGTGTTCCGCCTCCGCCGCCACCTCCACCGAAGCAGCCGCCTAAACCGCAGCCGCCTCAACCAGAAACTGCTAACCCTGCAGCTGGTGCAATTGGTTTTAATATGCCAAGCATCGACTTAGGGGGAACATCAGGCGGGTTGAGTGGCCCTGGTGAATTCGGTCGCGACGGCGACGCAACACCTATCGTACGTATTGAACCAAAGTATCCGGTTCAAGCGGCACGTGACGGTAAAGAAGGTTGGGTACAACTTTCATTTACTATCAACGAGCTAGGTGGTGTTGAAGATGTAGAAGTTATTGATGCTGAACCAAAGCGTATTTTTAACCGTGAAGCAATTCGTGCATTACGTAAGTGGAAATACCGTCCAAAGATTGTTGATGGGAAACCTCAGAAACAACCTGGCATTACAGTTCAGCTAGACTTTAAACTCAATCAAGGTTAAGGAGGCAAGAAATGACGCAATTCAAGAAAGCTACAGCTCTTGCGCTACTTATGTCTTTATCAGGAACTGTTTACAGCACAGCAGCTGTAGCAGCACCTGATTATGCAGAGATTGAGGAACGTAAAAACGCTAAAACCAAAATCATGGGCGAGCGTACAGGTAAAAAAGTAGTTAAAGCTTTTGACCTATACAATGAAGACAAGATTGACGAAGCAATCGCTTTGTTGAAAGAGCTTGAGCCGTCTGATGATTTTGACAAAGCAACGGTTAACCGTTACTTAGGTAACATGTATGCACAAAAAGAGCAGTATGACGAAGCGATTAAGTATATTCGCCTAGCGATTGCTCCAGATGCGCTCAACTTTAAAGACCAAGCAGATTTGTACAAACTGTTAGGTGATTTGTACGCAGGAACGAGTAAATTCCAAGAAGCGATCAAGACATATAAAGAGTGGATGGACTTCACAGGTGAAGAAGATTCAAAGGTATATGCACGTATCGCTCAAGGTTATTACGAGTTAAAGCAGTACGCTAAAGTTGAAGAACCGGCTGACAAAGCGATTAAGTTAGAAAAAGAACCAAACAAACAATATCATATGATTAAGATTGGTGCTTTCTTCGAACTTAAGAGATACAAAGATGCGGTAAAAGTTGCCGAAACACTAGTGAAGTTATTCCCAGAAGATCCGAAAATGTGGACACAACTGGGTTCTTTCTACATGCAGGTTGAAGAATATTCAAAAGGTCAAACTGTGATGGAAGTGGCATATAACAAAGGCTACTTTGATAAAGAGAATCACTATAAGATTTTGAGCAGCTATTATTCGTTGAATGAAATTCCTAACAAGGCCGCTAAAGTGTTTGAAAGAGCGGTTAAGGAAGGAAAAGTTGAACGTAATAAGCGCAATGTATCTGCGATAGCGAGTTACCACCACCAAGCCAAAAACTTAGTTGATGCGGCGAAGTACTATGAAGAAGCAGCGAAGTTTGATGACGATGCTGAACTTTATAGAAAGGCGGGTAGCTTACTGTTAACCGAGCAGAAGTTTAGTGCAGCGGTTGAGCGTTTGAATAAAGCACTCGAGCTTGGCACAGATAAGGAAGGGAGTACATACTCTGACTTAGCTGAAGCTTACTTATATCAAGCAAAGTATAAGCAGGCATACCAAGCCATCGTAAAAGCACAAGAAGATCCTAGAACACGCAAGTTTGCTAGAGGTTGGGCGACGTTTATTAAAGACAAAGCACAACGCAACGGCGTTAAGATCTAACAAAGAAGCCCCGCAAGGGGCTTTTTTATTATCTGATACTACCTAAGTTATATATTCAATATGATTTCAAATTTCTTGCGACTGCTGGCAAGCGTGGCCATAGTCATTTATTTAGCGGGTTGTGAACAGCGTAAACCTCATTTGGACTACCACGCAGCACAGCAAGAGTTACGCGTGCTTAACAGCCTTTTACTTCCCTCTGGGCTGTCAGTAAACAACCATATTTTTCCTTTTTCTGAGGCCTACCTAAAGCTTAGGCATTCGGCTTATCAACAGCTTGATGAAACAGGGCTCACATCAGCTCAGCTTCAAGAGTTAAACTATTTAAAGATTCAAGAGCGCTATCCTGAGCGTTACCTGCCATGGCCTGCACAGGTAAACGTAATTAGCAATGCCAAGCAACAGGGTGTCGACTCGGCAAGTATAAGCCAGTGGATGCAACTGGTAGTCGAGAAACTTGAGAGTGCCAAAGACAGCAACATCCATCTGTCTCGAATTGAACTTAATCGATTAAAAGGCTATTTAGCAGGCCAGCCAGAGGGTCAAGTGCTGCTCAACTATCTAGATGATTACAAACCACGAAGTGGCATTGGTTTATATCAGTTACCAAACGGAAAGGAATGGTACCAAAGTAAGCTTAATTTCTACTATGGAAAGCCAATCGCACCAAATAAACTACTTACCAAGTTGCAGCAAAGGCTCGTCACAGGAGGTGGCACGTCAGCAAATGTTTTATCGTTTGATGAGAGCGAGTCCGTGGCACTTAGCCTGATAAAGAGGCTTTGTTCGCCACAAAGAGGACTGAACTGGCTAGACGGCTATGTTAATTTGCCAGAAACTCTTTCATCCTGTCAGCCTAAATTGTCCTTACATGACCAACACGCCTTGCTGGCACTCATGGAAGTTGATTTAGGTGTCCACTACCAAGGGTGGTCATATAAACAAGCAAAAGTAACCCTACAGGCACGAATAGAGCTGACCGATCAGCAAGCTCTAAGTCTTGTGGAAAATGTTGTGCTGCATCCGGCTAGCGTACTGGTGTTTCTCGCGAGTCTTTAACTAGTATGGCGTTTTTGGCAGCAACTATTACATCGTTGAATGGTAGGATCGGCTTTTAACTCAGCCATGTTAAGCTGAGTTTCGCAATCACAGCAGTAGCCAAATTGACCTATGTCGATTTGGCACAATGCCGCTTCAAGTTTTAACAATCTCTGGAAATTCGGGTATTGCTGTGGGTTGAGCTGGGTGGCTGCAATATCCAGCCACTCAGAAGGTGAGCTTTGCTCTAACGACTTGGCAAGCTCGTTAGCAAATTTTTGGCTAGATTGTTTCAACTCCTCCAGCAAAGCTTTTCTAACCGCAGTTAATTCGCTCTGCAATTGATCTTGAAAGTGTCTTGTTGTGTCTGAATTCATAGTCGCCCTCCTGTGAGCGTCTATTATCATCAGCTTTGTAGCAGACTAATATGATTTGAATCAAGTGACGGACACTTTGCATATTTCTCAAGCACTAAAACCACATCATCTTTATGCTTAAGGGTTTTTATTTCATCAAATAGACCATGAGCTTGTGGGTACTGACGCTTTAAATAACCTAACCACTGTTTGGTTCTGGCCGAAAAGTACTTTTCGCTTACATTAGGGTCTTGGTGCATAGAAGAGTGAAGGATATGGTATATAACGTTCTCCCAGCTCAATGTTTGGTGGGAACGGTTATATACTTTGGCTTTTATTTTTGCTGCTAAATCGGGCATCGCTAACGCCCCTCGCCCTAGCATTAAATCGTTACAGCCACTCCTTTGCTGGCATAACAAGGCATCTTCTACCTGCCATATTTCGCCATTTGCAACAACGGGAATCGATAACCGCGATAGCAGCGGTGGGATTTTTTCCCAATATGCCGGTGGCTTATAGCCATCTCTTTTTGTTCGTGCATGAATAGCAAGACTTGAAGCACCTGCACTTTGTACGGCATCTACTATTTCAGTGCTATTGCTATCGTCATCAAAGCCAAGACGAATCTTCGCGCTAACAACATGCTCAGCAGGCACCGCCTCTCTAACGGCCTTAATAATTTGGTAGATTTGCTCGGGCTCTTTGAGCAATACGGCTCCGCCCTTGCTTTTATTCACCGTTTTTGCAGGACAGCCAAAGTTAAGATCGACACCGTGCGACCCAAGCATGACCGCTTTTCGCGCATTTGCTGCTAACACATGAGGTACTTGTCCAAGTAATTGTATGCGCACAGGTGTACCGGAGCGGGTTCTACCTTTATTGAGTAACTCAGGGCAATAGCGGGTAAAAACACGTCGTGGCAGAGTTAAATCAACAACTCGAATAAACTCTGTAACACACAGGTCAAAGCCACCAATATCCGTAAGTAATTGGCGCATTTTGAAGTCTACAACGCCTTCCATTGGGGCTAATACTAGTTTCATACTACTCAGTGCTTGGCTAAAAAGGCGGCCATTTTAAACGAGCAGTAAAGATTTGCTAAGTGTAAATTTGCTTTTTTTCGCTTTTTGATGAAATATTTTTAGTTCATCTATGGTCTTGTAGAAAGAATCGTTTATTCCTAAAAGAGAAACCGTTATGAACACAATAAAGAAAAACTCTATAGCTTTAACACTTGGTGCTGTTGTTGTTGGTACAGCTGGTTTAACTGCAACTGATGTGCAAGCAAACCCTTTCGCTTTTGAAACTATGACAGCTGGTTATCAGTTGGACGGTTCTGAAGGTAAATGTGGCGAAGGCAAGTGCGGTGGTGAACACAAAGGTAAGAAAGAAGGTAAGTGCGGCGAAGGCAAATGTGGCGGCGAGCACAAAGGCAAAAAAGAAGGTAAGTGCGGCGAAGGCAAATGTGGCGGCGAGCACAAAGGTAAGAAAGAAGGTAAGTGCGGCGAAGGTAAATGTGGTGGCGAGCACAAAGGCAAAAAAGAAGGTAAGTGCGGCGAAGGCAAATGTGGTGGTGAGCACAAAGGCAAAAAAGAAGGTAAGTGCGGCGAAGGCAAATGTGGCGGCGAGCACAAAGGCAAAAAAGAAGGTAAGTGTGGCGAAGGTAAATGCGGTTCACGCTAATCACTGATTAATTGCACAATGCAGAGCAACCTAGGTTGCTCTGTCTTTATGTAGAGGTAGAGAATGCAAATTAGTGAACTAGGTGCGGTAGGGCTAGGATTGCGCAGGGAAATGCTGGATGAGCTATTGATTGATGCTCCAAAACAGGCGCAGTTTTTTGAAGTAGCCCCTGAAAACTGGCTCAAAATGGGCGGCAAGTTCGGTCGTCAATTTAAGGAGTTGACCCAAAGGCATAAATTTATTTGCCATGGTTTGTCATTATCGCTGGGATCTCCCGCCCCGTTAGATGTTGATTTTGTGAAGGAGTTAAAGCAGTTTTTTGATGAACATAATATTCTTCTTTATAGTGAACACTTAAGTTATTGCTCCGGAACAGGGCATATGTACGATTTAATGCCAATCCCGTTTACAGAAGAAGCCGTGGATCATGTTGCAAAGCGGATCAGACAGGTTCAGGATATTTTACAAAGGCGCATAGCGGTAGAGAATGTGTCGTATTATGCCGCGCCTGGCCAAGAGATGTCAGAGTTAGAGTTTACGCTAGCGGTATTAGAACAGGCTGACTGTGATTTACTTCTCGATGTAAACAATATCTATGTTAACAGTATTAATCACGGGTATAACGCATTAGAGTTTTTACAAGCTATGCCACGGGAGCGAATCGCCTACGGACATGTTGCCGGTCACTATGAAGAAGCCGCAGATTTACTAGTAGATACTCACGGCGCGCCGGTTTGTGATCCTGTATGGCAACTTCTAGAACAGGCGTACAGATCACACGGCGTATTTCCAACTTTACTAGAAAGAGACTTCAATATTCCTAGTATGGCTGATTTACAATCAGAGCTGGCACATATTCAGACTATCCAAAAGCCGTTTATTGAGCATGTCAAAGGGGTGGCTTAATGTCGTTCATCGATGTACAAAACGCTTTTATGGCGCATATTAGAAACCCAGAAAAAGAATCGGCCCCTGATAACATCGAAGACCGTCGACTTGAAGTTTATCGAGAGTTATTTTTCAATAATATCGAGGGCTTTGTATCGTCAGCATTTCCCGTGCTGAAAAGTTTATATGATGAATCAACCTGGCAAGCACTGGTGAGACAATTTTTTGTCGAGCACGATTGCAAATCGCCTTACTTTTTAGAGATCAGTCAGGAGTTTTTACATTACTTACAATTTGAGTATGAGCGCCAAGCAAATGATCCTCAGTTTATGCTGGAACTTGCCCATTATGAGTGGTCGGAGCTTGATGTGGCTGTATATCAAAGTAGCGATGACTACGTCACTATTGATGATATTGAGCAGCAACCACTGTATTTTAAAGACACGGCTAGAAATCTGAGTTATCAGTATCCTGTACATCAAATAAGCAAAGATTTTCAGCCCCAACAACCCAGTGAGCAACCTTGTTGTTTTGTCATTTATCGAGACGAGGAAGAGGAAGTTGCTTTCATATCGTCAAATGCAATGACCGCAATGCTACTACAAGTAATAGCGCAAAACCCGGGTATTGTGCTGAGAAAACTAATTGAGCTTGTGCATCAGCAGCTACCACAGTTTAGCTTTGAACAACTTTACCAAGGTGCGCAGCAAACATTATCAGCCTTTACACAACTGGGCATTATTGCGAGTAAAAACTCACATTAAGACTTTAACCCTTAGGGCATATCGATTATTATGTGCGCCGTTTTGTCGTGCTAAAAATAAGGTAGTATTATGTCTAAAGGTGAATTTAAAGATCCGTTCAATGCAACTTACTTCATTGCATTCCTTGCTGTTTTTGCAGGCATTGGATGTTTAAATGCGATTCTTGGTTGGGCAACAGCGCTCGCTGTTTAAGTGAACTAAGAATTGAACAGGCTGCATTTGCAGCCTTTTTTGTACATTTTAGCATCGTTCTGAGCAGTTTCCTTCAGATTCCCTTTCCATAGCGTTCCATGTTTGGTCAATCTTGTTATAATCAATGTTTTGAATATTTATTTAACAAAGCGTGCCAAAATGACACAAGTTAATTCGTCTATGATCAAAGACAGTATTGTTACTATTCCTAACTACCCTAAGCTGGGTATTATGTTTCGTGACGTAACAACGCTTATGGCAAACCCAGCAGCGTTTCAAGCAACCGTAGATAGTTTTGTTGCGGCTTATAAAGACCAAGGTTTTACAAAAATAATCGGTACTGAGTCGCGTGGCTTTATCTTCGGAGCGCCTTTATCTTATGCCTTAGGTATTCCATTCATCCCGGTACGCAAACCAGGCAAGCTACCAAGAGAAGTCATTTCACAGGCTTATCAACTAGAATACGGAGAAGACATTCTGGAATTGCACGCTGATGCAATTGTTGAAGGAGACAAAGTGCTGTTAGTTGATGACCTGCTCGCGACAGGCGGAACCATTGAAGCAACAGCTAAACTCGTTGCTCGTTTAGGTGGCAATGCGACAGATGCCGCATTTGTTGTGTCACTACCTGAGCTTGGCGGCGAACAGCGTGTGGTGGATATGGGCATTAAGGTGCTTAAGCTCGTAGAATTCGAAGGCGAATAATATGAGTTATCAGGTTCTGGCAAGAAAGTGGCGTCCGCAAACATTCCACCAGTTGGTGGGACAGCAACATGTTAAGCAGGCATTGGTCAATGCGTTGAATGAACAAAGGTTGCACCACGCTTACTTATTTACCGGAACCCGGGGCGTTGGTAAAACGACCATCGCCCGTATTTTTGCCAAAAGCCTTAATTGCGATCAAGGCGTTACCTCTAACCCTTGTGGTCAATGTGATAGCTGTTTGGATATTGAAGCCGGTAAATTTATTGATCTCATTGAGATAGATGCGGCTTCAAGAACAAAAGTTGAAGATACCAGAGAAATTCTTGATAACGTGCAGTATGCACCGACTCGCGGCCGTTACAAGGTGTACCTAATCGATGAGGTGCACATGCTGTCCAAGCATAGTTTCAATGCCTTATTGAAAACTCTTGAAGAGCCACCGCTACACGTCAAGTTTTTGCTTGCAACAACGGATCCTCAAAAGTTACCCGTCACCATTTTGTCACGCTGTTTACAGTTCAACCTCAATGCGATGTCACAGCAAGAGATTATTACGCAATTGAGCGATATCTTGCCCAAAGAGCAAGTTAGTTTTGAGCTGCCAGCACTACAAGCGTTAGCAAAAGCGGCTGACGGGAGTATGCGAGATGCTTTGAGCTTGACTGATCAGGCTATTGCGCAAACCAATGGTGCGCTTACGCTAGCTGCAGTACAGCAAATGCTGGGGTTGATGGATAGCGCACATGCAGTCACTTTACTGACGGCGATTGCCTGTCAGGAAGCTGAAACATTGCTACAAGCGGTGGACAATATAGCAATGCAAAATGGCAATTTTGTTAGTGTGTTAGATGATTTGATAGCACTGACTCATGCTATGCAGTTGGCTCAGTTGGTACCACAAGCGGCCCGCTTGAGCGATTTTGAACCTCAAGATGTTGCGCTTTTGGCGCAGCAGCTTAGCCCAGAAAAGGTTCAGCTATATTATCAATTGCTACTTAATGGTAAACGAGACCTACAGTGGGCTCCAGAGCAAAAGCTAGGGTTTGAAATGCTAATGTTGCGCTTGTTGGCGTTTGAAAAAACGAACTTGCAAACAACCGCACCGTCAACACCAGCTCAACCTACAGAAGATGCTAACGGCAAAGTAGGGGGCTTGCGTGCGCTACTTAAAAAATCAGATAGCGCTACTGCCACCACGCATTTGGTAGAGCCTGAAACACTGAACCCTGTTTCACAGGCGGCGCAGACTGTGCCGCAGCAAACTGAGGTTCAGCAGCCAGCAGTACAAGAGCCAGTGACGGAGCCTGTAGTAGAAACTTCTGATGAGCCTTTGGCACCTCAACTGCAGCCAATTGAGACGGTCGTGCATGCTGAGTCAGATGATATTGACGATGCGCTACAACAAGAGTTTTCACAGCAGTATGAACAGGTGATGGCACAAGCAAGTGAACAGGGCTTTGCGGCAGCGCCTGAGCAAGCACCACCTGTTTCACCTGAGGTGAAACAGGGCCAAAACCCAGCTGCAAACCTTGCTGACAAAGAGCAACAAGCGCAATCGGCGATTGCTCGTATCTTGCAAAACCGAAATATATCCGGTGCGGGCCAGTTGGCACGAGCGTCGGAGGATGGTGCAAAAAAGCCGCAGGCGCAGCCAGCGCCAATAAGCCAGGCACCGACACCAGTCAAAAAGAAAGCTGACTTTAAAACGCGACATAAAACGGATGAAAGTAAACTAGCGCCAGAGCTATTGCAGCAAATAGCGCCTGTTCAAAGTAAAAAAGAGGTCGAGCCACAAGCACCAAGTATTCCTGTGCCTGAAGACTTCAGCAGTCCAATCAGTGATATTAAATTTGCCCACCAGCAAGATGAATGGGCACACTTAATTAAACGTATGGGGCTTGGTGGACGAATGCGCCAATTTGCACTGCATTCAATTTTTACCAAAGATGGGCATACTTTTCAGTTAGAAGTAGACCAAAGCCAGCAACATCTAGATAGCCCGATGTTAAGGCAAAAGTTAACAGCATCCTTATGTGAGATATATGGCTACGAAGTACAACTGGACATAAGTTTTGCGCCAGGGGTGATTGATTCACCTTATTTAATACAACAGAAAATAGACGCCGACCGTTATCAGCAGGCTGTAGATGTCATTAATCAGGATGCTAACGTAGTACAATTTGTGCAAGAATTTGATGCAACGGTCGACGAAAATACAGTTCAGGCATTGTAATCAACGACAATAGCCCTTATCTTTTAGCCCAATTGAATTGATGTAAGAGAGCATATTATGTTTAAAGGTGGAATGGGTAACATGATGAAGCAAGCGCAGCAAATGCAAGAGCGCATGCAAAAAGCCCAAGAAGACATTAAAAGTTTAGAAGTAACAGGTGAAGCTGGCGCAGGTCTGGTTAAAGTGACCATGCTAGGTAGCCACAATGTACGTCGTGTTGAAATTGACGAAAGTCTAATGGAAGATGACAAAGACATGATTGAAGACCTACTAGCCGCGGCATGTAATGATGCAGTGCGCCGCGTTGCTGAAGAGTCTGAAAAGAAAATGGCAGAAGTTACAGGCGGTATGCAATTACCACCAGGCTTCAAAATGCCGTTCTAATTTAGAATGCTTTAAAAGTTTGAGTAAAAATAGCGCCTTTAGGCGCTATTTTTTTGTTTTAAAGTTGTGCTGACGGTAAACATTAAAACTCGAAAGTTTATTGGTTCAGACATATTTCTGGTTTTTTGTTCACTTTGAAGACGCTTTTCCGCGCTGAACTAACACAGACGAACATCTTGAGATGGAGATTTCAAGAACATATAAACTCCTTTCATACCTTGCTTTTCAAAAGTTTTTCGTATGTTGTATAGGGGGGGTTAATGGTGCGTCGGCAATCACTAACACATAGTTGGTCGCTACTTTTTGGCCTTTGTTTTTTAGCTGATTAATAAGCTGCGTACATCGAAAAGCTTGCTTGTGCGCCACGTTCATTTGTGCCAATGTTTTGTCTACTTGTTGTTGCATTGCGTGAGCCGCTTCGGTATCTATTTGACCAAGATGAAGTAGCAATCGTTGGTTCTCATGCTTTATTTTAGTGCACGAAAGTACATGGAATTCAGATAGCGATCCATTGCTTGCGTGAGCAACCCTGTATAGCGATAAGATACCGCCTACCAGCAATAACAAAGCAGCCATTGGCTTAAGGTGTTTTTCTCTCATGGGCAGGTTCCCCGCATCGATGTTGTCACTTAGATGCGTGTGAATAGTTATTTTGTTTGCCTTATGCCGGCGTTTATGTACTCTGGGTGGTGATTATGATATTTTTCGGCGTATCACTCAACGCTTAGTCAAAGATGTACGCGCTAGGCCTAATTAGACTCAGAAAATCATATTTATGCAATTATCACCCAGCTTAACCGCATTAATCGAAGCATTACGTTGCTTACCTGGCATTGGCCCTAAATCAGCACAGCGCATTGCGTTTCATCTGCTTGAGAGAGACCGAGATGGTGGTACGCAACTTGGTGGGTGTTTGACTAAGGCGATGCAAGTGATTGGTCATTGTGAGTCGTGTCGAACGTTTTCTGAGTCTGCGCAATGTGATATTTGTCAGAGTGTTAAACGCCAAGATAGCCGTCTACTGTGTATTGTTGAGTCGCCAACAGACGTGCTGGCGATTGAGCAAACCGGTCAATATCAGGGGTTGTACTTTGTTTTGATGGGTCATTTGTCACCCATTGATGGTATTGGGCCTAAAGAAATTGGCTTAGACCTTTTAGAGCAAAAGCTGATGGCAGGCAACATCGATGAAGTGATTTTGGCCACCAATCCAACCGTTGAAGGCGAAGCAACCGCTCACTTTATTGCTGAGTTGTGTCAAAAATACCAAGTAGAGGCATCGCGTATTGCGCACGGTATGCCTGTGGGTGGTGAGTTGGATCTCGTTGATGGCATGACACTGATGCATGCGTTTTCTGGCAGGCGTAGTTTGAATCAATAACCACGCATATTTGTTTTACGTTACTCGTAAGGTGATGAGATCCATAAACAAGTTCAGGATGACAAAATAGCAGCAACAATGGATCTAATTAATAAGACGACAATGCGCTGATATACGGCGGTCGTCTTCCTGACATAATACATTGTAAGCGTAATCTTCTCGGTTTTTTAAAAACAATATTGCTGCACTAAAGGTGGCTTCATGAGTGCTAACTTGAGTCGTCGGCACCGCGATTTAGATAGTTTTATCCTATATCTCGCAAATAACTAAAGTTTAAGCCCTCAATTTACTCAAAAAAATTTACACCATCCCCTTGAAGTCGAAAAACTCCACCCCATATCCTTTGACATATTAACACTGCATCTATTGGTTATACCGGAGAGAACAATGACCGCAGCTCAAAAAGAAACATTAGGCTTTCAAACAGAAGTCAAACAACTATTAAACCTAATGATCCATTCTTTGTACTCAAACAAAGAGATCTTTTTACGTGAACTGGTGTCAAACGCATCTGACGCAGCAGATAAACTACGCTTTTTAGCTTTATCAAATGGTGACTTATACGAAGGCGACGCGGAGCTTCGCGTACGTGTTAGCGTAGACAAAGATGCCAACACCATCACCATTTCTGATAATGGTATTGGTATGACACGCGATGAGGTGATCAGCTCACTGGGTACTATCGCAAAATCGGGTACCGCTGAGTTTTTCCAAAACCTGACAGGCGACCAAGCCAAAGACTCACAGCTAATCGGTCAATTTGGTGTTGGTTTCTATTCAGCATTTATTGTTGCCGATGCGGTTACCGTCGTTACCCGTAAAGCCGGTGAAAAGAGCGCCGTAGAATGGCACTCTAAAGGAGAAGGCGAGTACACGCTTGCAGAGGTTGAAAAGCAAGGCCGTGGTACGGATATCATTCTTCATCTTCGTGAAGATGAGAAAGAATTCCTAGATGACTTTAGATTACGTGGCATCGTTACCAAATACTCAGATCACATTTCAATTCCTGTTGAAATGTATAAAGCGCCAGTGCCAGAGTCAGAGGGCCCTGATGGCGAGAAGATTGAAGGCAAGCCTGGCGAGTGGGAAGCGATTAACCGCGCAACTGCACTTTGGACACGTGATAAGTCTGAAATCAGCGACGAAGAATATAAAGAGTTCTATAAGCATGTTGGTCATGATTGGGAAGAGCCTCTAACATGGGCGCACAACAAAGTTGAAGGTAAAACTGAATACACCAGCTTATTGTACATTCCGAAAAAAGCGCCATTTGACTTATGGAATCGTGAACGTCAAAGTGGTTTAAAGCTTTACGTACAACGCGTATTCATTATGGATGACGCTGAGCAGTTTATGCCGAGCTACCTGCGTTTTGTGAAAGGTCTATTAGATTCAAACGATCTACCATTGAACGTATCGCGTGAAATTTTGCAAGACAATAAGATCACCCAAGCTATTCGTAAGGGTTGTACATCGCGTGTGCTAAAAATGTTAGAACGTATGGGTAAAAACAAGCCAGAAGAGTATCAAACTTTCTGGGATGAGTTTGGCCAAGTACTTAAAGAAGGTCCAGCGGAAGACTCTGCCAATAAAGAGACTGTTGCAAAATTACTGCGCTTTAGCTCAACACATACAGATGAAAGCACTCAGAATGTGTCTTTAGAGCAATACATTGAGCGTATGAAAGAAGGTCAGGACAAGATCTACTACGTGGTAGCTGACAGCTTTGAAGCGGCGAAGAATTCTCCTCACCTCGAAATCTTCCGCAAGAAAGGCATTGAAGTGTTGTTGCTTTCAGATCGAGTAGATGAGTGGATGATGAGCCACCTGACAGAGTTTGCTGAAAAACCACTACAGTCAATTACACGTGGCGACCTAGACTTAGGTGAACTGGATGACGAAGAAACCAAAAAGGCTCAAGAAGAAAGTGAAAAAGAAGTTGAGGGCTTAATTGATCGCGTGAAAGGTGTACTTGGTGACAAGGTTAAAGAAGTACGCTTTACGCACCGCTTAACTGATTCACCAGCATGTGTTGTTGCAGACGATCATGATATGAGCTCACAAATGCAAAAACTCATGGAGTCAGTAGGGCAGGCAGTACCAGAAGCTAAACCTGTGTTCGAGCTTAACCCTGAGCATCAGCTTGTTAAACATTTAAATGTGGAACAAGACGAAGATAAATTTGCACAGTGGTCAGAAGTGTTGTTAGATCAGGCACTACTTGCAGAGCGTGGTAGCCTAAAAGATCCAGCAGGATTCGTAACACGCTTGAACAAATTGATGCTTGAAATGAGTAAATAAGCTCAAGTTCTAAATTTAAAAGGGCCCTTAGCGGCCCTTTTTTGCATTTATATGACTATTAAGGTAGGCAATTAGTATAAGTCGCTTGAGAATCTTGGACGCATGTGAAAAAATTTAGCCAACTTCAAATAAACTCCGAAAACGAGGAACATAATTATGCGCATTATCCTTTTAGGCGCGCCGGGTGCAGGTAAAGGCACTCAAGCACAGTTTTTAATGGACAAATATGGTATTCCGCAAATCTCTACTGGTGACATGTTACGTGCTGCTATCAAAGAGGGAACACCACTTGGCCTAGAAGCTAAAAAAGTGATGGATGCAGGTCAGTTGGTTTCTGATGAAATCATCATCGGCCTAGTAAAAGAGCGTATCGCTAAAGAAGATTGTGCAAAAGGTTTCTTGCTTGACGGTTTCCCTCGTACTATTCCTCAAGCTGATGCGATGAAAGAAAATGGCATCAGCATCGACCATGTTATTGAGTTTGATGTTGCTGACGAGATCATCGTTGAGCGCATGGGCGGACGCCGTGTTCACCCAGGCTCAGGACGTGTTTACCACGTAGTTTACAACCCACCAAAGGTTGAAGGTAAAGACGATGTGACGGGCGAAGACTTGATCATTCGTGATGATGACGTTGAAGAAACAGTTCGTAAGCGTCTTGGTATCTATCACGACCAAACAAAGCCGTTAGTTTCATACTATCAGGCTGAAGCTGATGCAGGTAACACGCAATACCACAAACTTGATGGTACACAGGCAGTTGACGCTGTAAGCCAGCAGTTAGCACAATTGTTAGGGTAATTGTAGATTACAAAAAAATGCCAGTCAGTGACTGGCATTTTTTATGACTAGATATTTTACAACGGCTGTTTTATAGCGCTTTTAGTGCCGCTAAAGTCTGGTCGTAATTTGGCTCGGTAGCCAAGTTTTCAACCAATTGTTTGTACACTATTTTGTGCTCCTTGTTCAGCACGAAAACAGCACGACTCAACAATCCCATATCTTTTATATACAAACCGTAGTTTTTACCAAAGTCATGCCAAACTGAATCTGAGAGTGTTTGTATTTTGTCTATGCCTTCAGTTTGGCAAAAACGTTTTTGTGCAAAAGGCAGGTCGGCGCTGATGGTTAGCATGACTACATCACCAAATTCGCCAGCAACTTTTTCATTAAAATGTTTGGTTTGTAAACTACATATGCCGGTGTCTAAACTTGGTACCACACTAATTAAAACAGCTTTATCTTTGAAGTCTGTTAATGTAACTGGAACAAACGAACCATCAACAACCTTAAAATCAGGGGCTTGTTGGCCTACTTTTACGCCATTACCTAATAAAGTTACAGGTTTGCCATTCGCGTTAACCTTGCCATTATCTATTTGATTTTCTTTAAAATCTGTTGCAAAAATTTGCGCTGAAAACAATGCTGTAGCCAGTATGATTGCTTTATGCATAAACAAGTCCTAAGTCAGTTATCGTAATCATGAAGAGTGTATTATACTGTTAGCTATGAACCAAGCCTACGGTAGGAATAACGTTGTAAATCAAGGCTGATTTTATTAACATGTGCCGTAAAAATAAGCGGTATTCAAATACAGAATACCTATAATAATAAATGCAACCATTTAATAACATCTCATTAATATTGTGGTTTGTCAATGTAAGAGAGCTTTTATGTCAACATTGGTCTTAATATGTGATGACTCAAAACTGGCGCGCAGACAGCTAGCACGCTCGTTGCCAAGTGATTGGGACATAAAAGTCGAATTTGCAGAGCATGGTATTGATTGTATTGAAAAAATTAAAAAATACTCACCAGAAATTCTTTTCCTAGACTTGAACATGCCACAAATGGATGGCTATGGCGTTCTGCAAGCAATCAATGAACAAGGTTTAAGTGTACTCACCGTCGTGGTTTCTGGAGACATTCAGCCAAACGCACATCAGCGAGTTATTGAGCTTGGTGCAATAGACTTTATTCGCAAACCTTGTGATGCAGCTAAGCTCGTGGAGATCATAGAACATCATGGTATTCGTGACAGAGCGATTAGAGAAAGCTTGGTCCATAAACTGGGGGAGCAGCTAGAGCCCGAGATCAGAGACATATATCAAGAGCTGACAAACGTGGCAATGGGGCAAGCGGGGGACTTGCTTGCGCGTTTATTGAATGTGTTTGTAGAGTTACCAATTCCTAATGTCAACGTGTTAGAAGTAAGCGAGTTACATATGGCACTGCAAGCCATTGATGCTAATGCCAGTACATCGGGTGTATGCCAAGGGTTTATTGGTGGTGGTGTTTCTGGTGAAGCGCTTCTTTTGTTAAACGACTCTAGTTTTAAAGAAGTCGCATCGCTTATGAACTATCAAGGTGAGCTAAACGATAAGGTAGAATTAGAGCTGTTGATGGATATTAGCAATATCTTGATCGGTGCTATTTTAACTGGTTTATCAAAACAACTGGATATGTCTTTTAGCCAAGGGCACCCCGTGGTTTTAGGGCAACATTGCGATGTATCTGACTTAGTTAAGGCAAATAAGAGCCGATGGCAAAGAACGTTAGCGATAGAGATCAGTTATGGTATAGAAAACCATAATATTAACTGTGACCTGATGTTGCTGTTTACAGAAGATTCACTGAAAACCCTAAAATATAAAGTCGCCTATTTATTAGAAGATTAAAACTATGCCTGCTGCTGATTTTGAAATGAATGAAATACACTGGTTAATGGATATGTTCAATACCGTTGACATTGGCCTAGTGGTGCTAGACAGAGAGTATAGAGTATGTGTTTGGAATGGTTTTATGGAAAACCATTCAGGGCTATTGCCCAGTGCAGTAAAAGATAAAGATATTTTTGATATTTTTCCAAGTATTGATGAAAAATGGTTTCGCTCTAAAGCTGAGTCGGTCTTTGTTCTGAAGAATCGCTCATTCACTATCTGGGAGCAGCAGCCTTATATCTTCCGTTTTAAAAACTATCGCCCAATTACTGGGAAAGCGGATTACATGTATCAAAACTCTACCATTATTCCATTGTCAATGGTGACGGGCGAAGTAGGGCACATATGCATCATTATTTATGATGTCACCGATGAGGCGATGAACAAGATTGAGCTTGAAAAGGCTAACCATGAACTGGAGCGTATTAGTCGAACCGACAGTTTGACACAGCTGGCCAACCGGGGTTATTGGGAAGCTGGATTACGTAATGAGTTTTTACGGCTAAAGCGTAGTAATGGTTGTAGCTCATTATTGATGTTTGATATTGACCATTTTAAAACGGTAAATGATGAATATGGTCACAGTGGTGGTGATGAAGCGATAAGGCATATCTCTGATCTATTAAAGAAAACGTTACGTGAAACGGATACCGCGGGCAGATATGGTGGTGAAGAGTTTGCAGTAACTTTGGTGGATACGGATGCCGAAGGGGCTAAAGTATTTGCAGAGCGCTTGCGAAGCCTCATAGAAAAGTCATCCATTTTTTATGACGAACAGCAAATAAAGATCACTGTGAGTGTGGGCTTTGCCACTTATAGCCCAAAATTTAATAAGCATGAACAATGGATTGAAGCCGCTGACATGGCTTTATATCATTCAAAAGAGTCTGGTCGAAACCAAGTTACTCAATATACGCCAGAGTTGAAAAAAGACACCAGTAAGGCGAGTAAAGCAAATTAAGTAACACAAGCTCGCTTGTGTTACTTAAATAAGTGACTAATCTTCTTCCTCAACAACGGGACATTGTGCAATGACTTGTACTTCCCCATTTTCGTTGGCTTGTTCAAGCCTTACAGCAAAGCCCCAAAGTCTGTAGAGGTGTTTTAAAACTTCTGCTTTTGACTCCGCAAGCGGAATGCCATTTTGTGGAACATACCTTAGGGTCAGGGAACGGTCCCCTCTAACATCCACGTCATACACTTGAATATTCGGCTCGTTGTTACTCAGATTGTACTGCGCAGACAGCGATGCTCTCACTTTTTGATAGCCTTCATCGTTATGAATGGCACCCACTTCTAGGTGCGGGTTTGCTTGTTTATCGATAATGGTGAATAACTTGAAATCTCTAATTAGCTTTGGAGATAAAAATTGGCTAATAAAGCTTTCATCTTTGAAGTTTTCCATTGCAAAATGCAGCGTATCCAGCCAGTCGCTTCCAGCAAATTCGGGGAACCAGTATTTATCCTCATCGGTTGGGTTCTCGCAGATGCGACGAATATCGACCATCATGTTAAAGCCAAGCGCATAGGGGTTTATACCGGAGTAAAACTTGCTGTTGTATGGAGGCTGATATACAACATTGGTATGGCTTTGTAGAAACTCCAACATAAAGGCATCTGACACTTTTCCTTCATCGTAGAGGTGATTCAAAATTGTATAATGCCAGAACGTAGCCCAGCCCTCATTCATTACTTGGGTTTGTCTTTGTGGGTAAAAGTACTGGGATATTTTGCGCACAATGCGAATGACTTCACGCTGCCATGATTCTAATAAAGGGGCATTTTTCTCAATAAAGTAAAGAATATTTTCTTGTGGCTCACTGGGAAAACGCACTTTCTTCATGCGTTCTTCCTGCTGGCTCACTGGAATGGTACGCCAAAGTTCGTTTACTTGTGATTGCAGATAGTCTTCACGCTCTTTTTGACGTTTTTGCTCTTCGTACATTGAAATTTGCTGGGGGCGTTTGTATCGATCAACGCCGTAGTTCATCAATGCGTGGCATGAGTCCAACAAGTTTTCTACTTCATCGATGCCATGCTTTTCTTCACATTCGGCGATGTAATTCTTCGCAAAGACTAGGTAGTCAATGATAGATGATGCGTCAGTCCACGTTTTAAATAGATAATTCCCCTTAAAAAATGAATTATGCCCGTAGCACGCATGTGCCATTACAAGTGCTTGCATCGGAAGAGTGTTCTCCTCCATCAAATAGGCTATACATGGATCTGAGTTAATAACGATTTCATAAGCTAACCCCATTTGTCCGCGCTTATAATTTTGTTCGGTTGCAATAAACTTTTTACCAAATGACCAGTGACTATAGCCAATTGGCATGCCAACGCTCGAATACGCATCCATCATTTGCTCAGCGGTGATCACTTCTATTTGATTAGGGTATGTATCCAACCTGTAATGTTCTGCGACACGGGCAATTTCAACTTGATATTCATTCAGCAGATCAAAGGTCCAATCAGGCCCATCATTCATTGGCTTATAACTCATAAGCTTCCTCCAATGTGGCTAAGCTGCGCCTTGTTGTTGACGGTTTTTCTTGAACAGCTCTCTAAAGATGGGATAAATATCCTCCACGGTGCGAATGTGCTGCATTGCGAAGTTATCGTGAGTATTAGCAATTGCTTGATACTCCCGCCATAAACTCTGATGTGCGCGGGTAGTGATCTCAATATAGGCATAGTACCTCACAACCTTGAGTAATTTATTGGTCATAATATCCGTACAATGAGGAGAGTCATCTGCCCAATTGTCACCATCCGAAGCTTGTGCAGCGTAAATATTCCAGTCGCCTTGAGAGTAGCGCTCTTTGACAATCTCATCCATCAACTTCAAAGCACTAGAAACAATTGTTCCACCAGTTTCTTGCGAGTAGAAAAACTCCTGCTCATCAACCTCTTTGGCTTGAGTATGGTGTCTGATGTACACCACTTCAATATCTTTGTAAGTGCGTGTAAGAAACTGATACAGCAAAATATAAAAGCGCTTTGCCATGTCTTTTGTTGCTTGGTCCATCGACCCAGACACATCCATCAAACAGAACATTACCGCTTTGCTTGTAGGGTGAGGGCGTTTTTCATAATTTCTAAACCGTAAATCGTAGTTGTCTATAAAAGGGACCGCTGCGATTTTTTGCTTTAGATCAGCTATTTCCGCTTCAAGCTCAGTAATTTTTTGTTGAGGTGGTACAGGTTCGTTTAGTAGAGCCTGTAGCTCTTCTTCAGCATCTGCCAGACGTCTACGTTTACTCGCAGACATGGCAACTCTACGTGCGAGCGACCCGCGTAGTGAGCGCACTATATCTAAGTTACTTGGCATCCCATCGTTACAAAAACCAGCACGATGCGTTTTCATTTGTACTAGCTTATCTAGCTGACTTTGTTTTAAGTTTGGTAGCTCCAAATCCTCAAATAGTAGGTCCAGATATTCATCTTTGGAGATAGAAAACACAAAATCATCTTCGCCTTCACCTTGGTCGCTGGCATCGCCTTGGCCTGCGCCCCCTCCTTGACCCGAAGGGGGACGTTGGATCTTGTCACCAGTACTAAATTGATCATTGCCTGGGTGGATCCGCTCACGGTCTCCACCTTTACCTTGATGAAAAATAGGTTCACTGATGTCTCGTTGTGGTATAGAGATACTCTCACCGCTACTTGTATCAGTAACACTGCGTTTATTGATAGCATCCGACACGGCTTCTTTTATCTGTTTTTTATAACGTCTAATGAAACGTTGTCGGTTTAGGGTACTCTTGTTTTTACCGTTCAGGCGACGGTCTATAAAATGCGCCATAAATCACCCTCTCAGTTTCTAATCGTCTTACTGTGATTTCCTAACTCTTAGATACCATTCAGAGAGTAATCGTACTTGCTTCTGGGTATAGCCTTTTTCAACCATGCGGTTTACGAAGTCCTCATGTTTCTTCTGATCTTCAGCCGAAGTTTTAGCGTTGAACGAAATAACAGGAAGCAGCTCTTCGGTATTAGAGAACATTTTCTTCTCTATAACGGTACGTAGCTTCTCGTAGCTGGTCCAAACAGGGTTTTGCCCATTATGGTGCGCACGAGCACGTAGAACAAAATTAACTATCTCATTACGGAAGTCTTTAGGGTTAGAGATCCCAGCAGGTTTCTCAATTTTTTCAAGTTCAGCATTTAAGGCTGCTCTATCAAACAACTGGCCGGTATCGGGGTCTCTGTATTCCTGATCTTGGATCCAGAAATCAGCATAAGTAACATAGCGGTCAAAAATGTTTTGGCCATATTCAGAGTAAGATTCTAGATAAGCGGTTTGTAGCTCTTTACCTATAAACTCAACATATTGAGGAATGAGATAGCCCTTAAGGTGGCTTAAGTAGCGCTCCTGTAATTCGGCACTGAATTGCTCACGTTCAATTTGCTGTTCTAGTACATAAAACAAATGTACGGGGTTTGCAGCAACCTCTGCGTGATCAAAGTTGAATACGCGAGAGAGGATCTTAAACGCGAAACGGGTAGATAGCCCTGTCATACCTTCATCAACACCCGCATAGTCGCGATACTCCTGATAGGATTTTGCTTTAGGATCTGTGTCTTTTAAGCTTTCTCCATCATATACTCTCATTTTTGAGTAGATGCTTGAGTTTTCAGGTTCTTTAATTCGTGACAGTGAAACAAACTTTGCTAAAGTCTCAAGCGTACCTGGAGCACATGGAGCAAGCGCCAGTTCGCTATTTTCTATGAGTTTGTTATAAATCTTAACTTCCTCAGAGACACGCAAACAGTAAGGTACTTTGACAATATAAACACGGTCTAAGAACGCTTCATTGTTTTTGTTATTCTTAAAGGTCTGCCATTCAGACTCGTTTGAGTGCGCCAAAATCATGCCACTGAAGGGGAGTGCTGAAATCCCTTCGGTTCCGTTGTAATTGCCTTCTTGAGTGGCTGTAAGCAACGGGTGAAGCACTTTGATTGGCGCTTTAAACATTTCGACGAATTCCATTAAGCCTTGGTTTGCAAGACACAAAGCACCCGAATACGAATAAGCATCTGGGTCATTTTGGGCATAGTGCTCAAGCTTTCTGATATCTACCTTACCTACAAGGGCCGAAATATCCTGATTATTTTCATCGCCAGGTTCTGTTTTAGCGATAGCAATCTGGTCCAAAATAGATGGATAGCGCTTAACCACTCTGAACTTGCTAATATCGCCGTTAAATTCATGTAGCCTTTTTGCCGCCCATGGTGACATCACTGTTTTTAGGTAGCGGGGTTTAATACCATATTCTTTTTCTAGTAGTTCAGCATCTTCAATTGGGTTAAATAAGGAAAGTGGATGATCATTTACAGGCGAGCCCTTGATTGCGTATATAGGTACTTGTTGCATCAAGTATTTTAGCTTTTCAGCAATGGATGACTTACCACCACCAACGGGGCCTAGCAAATAGAGTACCTGCTTACATTCTTCTAGTCCTTGGGCGGCGTGTTTTAAATAAGACACAATTTGCTCTATCGCGTCTTCCATTCCGTAGAATTCGCTAAAAGCAGGATAGCGTGCAATCACGCGGTTAGAGAAAATCCGGCTAAGGCGTGCATCGCTTGCAGTGTCGATCATTTCAGGTTGACCAATGGCCATCAATAGGCGTTCAGGAGCACTTGCATAGGCCGATTTATCTTCTTTACAGATCTCTAGAAACTCGGCGATACTGTACTCTTCTTCTTGTGCGGCTTCGTATCTGGCTTGGTAGTGTTCAAATATCGTCATAACGACCTCCAATAACCTGCTTACATAAAAAAAGCTGTTTTATCTACAAAGGAAAAGGTTATCTTAAGCTTAGTCTTGATATTTGAAATTTGCCTAAAAATTCCAAATATTTAATGCATTTGTGTGCGGGAAACGAGGAAATAAAAAAGGCACTGAAAGTGCCTTTTATTGCAATAATTCTATTGCCGAATAAGTCGTAATTGTTAAGCTAGGTTGCTATTCGCAAATTCCCAGTTAACTAATGCCCAGAAACCTTTCAGGTAGTCAGGACGAACATTGCGGTAGTCGATATAATACGCGTGTTCCCAAAGGTCAACAGTTAGGATTGGTGTTACGCCTGCTTCTGTAAGCGGTGTTGCAGCGTTTGAAGTGTTCACGATATCTAGTGAACCATCTGCTAGTTGCACTAACCAAGTCCAGCTTGAACCGAAATTGTTAACGGCTTTGTCGTTGAACGCTTCTTGGAATGCTGCAAATGAGCCCCATTTAGCGTTGATTAGCTCTGCTACTTTACCAGCCGGCTCGCCACCACCGTTTGGTGATAGGCTGTGCCAGTAGAATGTGTGGTTCCAGATTTGCGCAGCGTTGTTAAATACTCCACCTTCTGAACTACATACCACTTCTTCTAAAGTTTTGTTAGCGAATTCAGTGCCTTCAACTAATCCGTTTAGTTTAACAACGTAAGTGTTGTGGTGCTTACCGTGGTGAAACTCTAAAGTCTCTTGTGAAATGTGAGGCTCAAGCGCATCGATTGCATAAGGTAGTGACGGTAGTTCAAATGCCATGTTAATCTCCATTTTGTTGTTTGAATGCCAAATCAGAATACCAAACATAGCGTAGATAACTGCTCTGTTCTATACGAATTGGCATTATAGTGATACTATAATTCCCGAGTATTTTACTCAAGTTTTGGCAAACAGCAATGGCGTTGCCTTAATACTAATCGTAAATGTGGTCTTAATGGTGATATTTCAAGCACGCATTACTATCACAGACCAAAACGCTATCGTCACTTTGAGGTTAAAGATGGAAACCATTGATAAAATTAAACAGCAAATTTCTGAAAACCCGATTCTTCTTTATATGAAAGGCTCTCCAAAATTACCTAACTGTGGTTTTTCGTCACAAGCTGCGCAAGCATTAATGGCATGTGGCGAGCAATTTGCGTATGTTGATATCCTTCTTAACCCAGATATCCGCGCTGAATTACCACATTACGCTAATTGGCCAACCTTTCCACAACTATGGGTTGAAGGTGAGCTGATTGGTGGCTGCGACATTATCATTGAAATGTTTCAACGTGGTGAGTTACAGCCACTAATTCAAGAAACAGCAGCAAAATATAAGACTGAAGAGTCTAGTTCGGCTGAGTAAGCCACTGCAATCAGAGCAATTCACTTTGAGCCCAACTAAAAGTTGGGCTTTTTTGTACCTAGCATGCAAGTAACTCTTTAGTATTGAATGAAAGTTGACGTCAACGTTAACTTTATCTTCCGACAATTTCTCTTCATTACAAATGCCAACTCGATGTGATCAAAAAGGCTATTGAATAATATGCACTGCATTGCTAAAACGACGCTTGGTAAGTAAAGATTGAGTGAATAATTATTCATTTGTTACTTGGCTTACGTTTACGTAAACTGAATGTGGATAGCTTTTTTGTTAACTTTTATTTTAAATTGACACTGGTGTCATGGTCTTTTTTTAGTCATTTATTACGGTGTGGAGCGATTTTTCTTACTTTCGGTTAATTTGTCATACCAATGAGAAATATTCATATTAATGAATATGTATTCATAATTGTATTGACTCCAATATAAAACCTCGCTAGTTTTGAATATCTGTCAAAAATCTCGTTAGAAGTGTAACCAATGGCAGTTGTAGCAAGGGGAGGAGTCCATGTTATATGACTCGGCACTAGAAAAAGATAACTGTGGCTTTGGCTTGATAGCACATATCAATGGTCAGGCGAGCCACAAACTCATTCGCACGGCAATTCTTGGGTTAGACCGAATGCAGCACCGTGGTGGTATTGCATCCGATGGTAAAACTGGTGATGGCTGCGGATTATTATTACAAAAACCCGATAGCTTTTTCCGTGCTATTGCTGCTGAGCAACAGTGGCGGTTAGGAAAGAATTATGCGGTTGGTATGATGTTCTTAAACACTGATAGTGAACTTGCCCAAGCAGCACGAAAAGTTGTTAATGAAGAATTAGAAAAAGAAACCTTGACGCTTGTTGGTTGGCGAGAAGTACCCACCGACCCATCTATGCTAGGTCCAATTGCGTTAAAACAGTTACCAAAGTTTGAGCAAGTATTTGTGAGTGCGCCTGAAGGTTGGCGCCCTAAAGATCTTGAGCGTCGCTTGTACATTGCTAGACGTCGCATCGAGAAGCGTTTATTCGATGATAAACAGTTTTATATATCGAGCTTATCTGGTTTGGTCACCGTCTATAAAGGGCTAATGATGCCAGCGGACTTGCCAAACTTTTATCTTGATTTAGCTGATATGCGTATGACCAGCGCGATTTGTGTGTTCCACCAACGTTTTTCAACTAATACACAACCACGTTGGCCGTTAGCTCAGCCGTTTAGGTATTTGGCTCACAATGGTGAAATCAATACCATCACGGGTAACCGTCAATGGGCTAGAGCACGTGCTTACAAGTTCTCTTCGCCTTTATTGCCTGACTTACAAAGCGCAGCGCCATTTGTTAATGAAGAAGGTTCTGACTCATCTAGCTTAGATAACATGCTTGAGCTGTTTCTAGCAGGCGGAATGGATCTATTTCGTGCTATGCGTATGCTTGTACCTCCAGCGTGGCAGAAGAACCGAGCGATGGACGAAGACTTACGTGCATTTTATGACTTTAACTCAATGCATATGGAGCCATGGGATGGGCCTGCAGGTATTGTTATGTCTGACGGGCGCTTTGCAGCTTGTAACTTAGATAGAAATGGCTTGCGACCCGCGCGTTATGTACTGACGCAAGACGGTTTTATCACGCTCGCATCTGAGGTGGGTATTTGGGATTATGCGGCGGATGAAGTTATCGATAAAGGTCGTGTTGGTCCTGGGGAGTTGTTGGTAGTCGATACGTTACATGGCAAAATTTGGCAATCGGATGAAATTGACCAAGACCTCAAGGCTCGACACCCTTACAAAGCTTGGCTAGAACAAAACGTCAAGCGGTTAACGCCATTTGAACAACTAGACGAACAGCAGGCTGGTGGTCGAGATTTAGATGAGCAAACGCTACTGACATATCAGAAATTATTCGGTTACAGCAACGAAGAGCTAGAGCAGGTGCTTCGGGTGATGGGCCAAAACGGCCAAGAAGCAACTGGCTCGATGGGAGATGATACACCTTTTGCTGTACTATCAGAGGGTTACCGTTCTTTGTTTGACTATTTCCGTCAAAAGTTTGCGCAAGTGACCAATCCACCGATCGACCCACTTCGTGAAAATCACGTGATGTCATTGGCAACTTGTATTGGCCGAGAGCAAAACGTATTTAATGAGACGACCGGACACGCCAAGCGCTTACAATTTGATTCACCCGTATTGTCTTACTCTGATATGCAGCAGTTACGCAATGCAGATGACGAACATTACTCTATCTGTAAAGTTTCCTTGCAGTACACACAGGAAGAAGGCTTACAAAATGCCATTATTCGAGTCTGTGATGAAGCTCAGCAAAAAGCGCAAGCTGGTTGCGTAATGGTTGTACTCAGCGACCGTGAGATTAGTGAAGGCACGCTTCCGATACCTGCGGCGATGGCTGTTGGAGCGGTGCAACAAAGGTTAGTAAATAGTAACCTGCGCTGCGACTCAAACATTATTGTTGAAACAGGCAGTGCCAGAGATCCGCATCAATTTGCTGTATTACTCGGTTTTGGAGCAACAGCGATATACCCTTATCTGGCATATGAGTCTTTGGTTGCGATGTGTGACTCGGGCGTGATCAAAAAAACTTATCGAGAAGTCACCTTGGCTTATCGCAATGCGATTAACAAAGGGTTGTACAAGATCATGTCGAAAATGGGGATCAGCACCATTGCGTCATATCGTTGCTCAATGTTATTTGAAGCGGTAGGGCTGTCAGATAGTGTGGTTGAGCTGTGCTTTAAAGGTGTTGCTAATCGCATTCAAGGTGCATGTTTTGAAGACTTTTCTGAGGATCAGGCAAAGTTACATAAACTAGCGTTTAGCAAGCGTAAGCTGTTAAGTCATGGTGGATTGCTTAAGTATGTTCACGGCGGTGAATATCATGCCTACAACCCAGATGTTGTGCAAAGCCTTCAAGTAGCGGTACGTTCGGGTAGTTATGAAGACTACTTGAAATATGCGCAACTGGTAAACAATCGCCCAGTGACGAACTTACGAGATTTACTGGCGCTAAAAACTCAGACCCCAGTCAATATCGATGATGTAGAGCCTGCAACAGAGCTTTACAAGCGTTTTGATTCAGCAGCGATGAGTATTGGCGCCCTGTCTCCCGAAGCCCATGAAGCATTAGCCATTGCGATGAACCGCTTAGGTGGATGCTCTAACTCAGGTGAAGGGGGTGAAGATAAACTTCGTTTTGGCACTGAGAAAAATTCACGAATTAAACAGGTAGCCTCTGGTCGCTTTGGTGTCACACCTCATTATTTACATAGTGCTGATGTAATTCAGATCAAAGTGGCACAGGGTGCTAAACCGGGTGAAGGTGGGCAACTACCGGGTGAAAAGGTCACGCCTTATATTGCCAAGCTGCGTTATTCTGTGCCTGGTGTGACTTTAATATCACCACCACCACATCACGATATCTATTCAATTGAGGACTTGGCGCAGCTTATTTTCGACCTAAAACAGGTGAATCCAAATGCCTTAATCTCGGTCAAGCTGGTATCGGAGCCTGGGGTTGGCACGATAGCGACAGGTGTGGCAAAGGCATATGCCGATCTCATTACCATTGCAGGTTATGACGGAGGCACAGGCGCGAGTCCACTGACATCAGTTAAGTATGCAGGTAGCCCGTGGGAGTTGGGTTTAGTCGAAACTCAACAAGCTTTGGTTGAAAATGGACTACGTCACCGTATTCGCTTGCAAACAGATGGTGGCTTGAAAACGGGCTTAGACATCATCAAAGCTGCCATCTTGGGTGCGGAGAGCTTTGGCTTTGGCACAGGTCCTATGGTTGCTTTGGGGTGCAAGTACTTGCGTATTTGTCATTTGAACAATTGTGCAACGGGTGTTGCTACTCAAGATGAAACATTGCGCCAAAAGCATTATCACGGTTTACCAGACATGGCGATGAACTACTTTAAGTTTATTGCGCAAGAGGCTCGAGAGCTGATGGCGGCATTGGGTGTCACTCGCTTGGTTGATATTATTGGTCGTACCGACTTACTAGAGATGATAGAAGGGCGCACTGCCAAACAGGCTAAATTAGACCTGTCAGGTTTACTTGCTAAGCCAAATAACCCATCGGGTGAAACGCTTTACTGCAGCGCAGCAAATACTTCTCACTACCAAGGTCAGTTGAACGAGCTTCTGTTGGATAAAGCAAAGCAAGCAATTGATGACAAAACAGGGATCTCTTTAGTTAATCGCATCAGTAATACAGACCGCTCTGTAGGTGCCATGCTATCGGGCTATATTGCCAGTAAACACGGTAATCAGGGTATGGCAGCGGACCCAGTTGCGATTGAATTACATGGTACTGCGGGTCAGTCTTTCGGTGTTTGGAATGCTGGCGGCCTAGAAATGACGCTGGTGGGTGATGCGAACGATTACGTGGGTAAAGGCATGGCCGGTGGTAAGTTGGTTATTAGACCGCCCATGGGGTCAAGCTTTGCCAGTCACCAAGCCACTATTATGGGTAACACCTGTTTGTATGGTGCAACGGGCGGTAAGTTGTTTGCTGCGGGCCGAGCTGGCGAGCGCTTTGCTGTTCGTAACTCGGGCGTGCAAGCCGTTGTCGAAGGAGTAGGAGACAATGGCTGTGAATATATGACCGGTGGCGTTGTATGTATCTTAGGTGCTGTCGGTGTCAACTTCGGTGCGGGTATGACTGGTGGTTTTGCGTATGTTTTAGACGAAGGTAACGACTTTGCTAAACGCATTAACCCAGAATTGGTTGAAGTTGTAGAGCTAACACAATTGCCATCTCATCAAGAGCATTTACGCGGCCTGATTGCCGAACACCTTGAATTAACATGTTCGTCAAGGGCAGAGCAGGTGTTAGCTAATTTTGATTTGTACTTACCAATGTTTAAATTGGTAAAGCCAAAATCGAGCGATGTAAAAAGCCTATTAGGGCATAGAGCGCGCAGTAGCGCAGAGCTTCGTGTGCAGGCTCAATAGGGGGAAGTATGAGCGAAAATGTTTATCAGTTTATTGACGTACAAAGGGTAGACCCGCGTAAGAAACCAATTTCAACGCGCAAGCAATCTTTTGTGGAGATTTACGAACCTTTTTCTACCAGTCAGGTAAATTCGCAGTCAGATCGCTGTCTTGACTGCGGCAACCCTTATTGTGAGTGGAAATGCCCGGTACACAACTACATACCACAATGGCTAAAACTGATCAGAACGGGGCGTATATTCGAAGCGGCTGAGCTGTCTCATCGCACTAACAGCTTGCCTGAGGTCTGTGGCCGTGTTTGTCCACAAGATAGGCTATGTGAGGGCGCCTGTACACTAAACGAGGAATTTGGCGCGGTTACCATTGGTAATATTGAAAAATACATCACAGATACCGCATTTGCCCAAGGCTGGAAGCCAGACATGTCTTACGTTGTTTGGAGTGATAAAAAAGTTGCTATTATTGGAGCCGGTCCAGCAGGGTTAGGGTGTGCTGATATATTGGTTCGTAATGGCGTGAAGCCGGTAGTGTTTGACCGTAACCCAGAAATTGGCGGACTGCTCACCTTTGGCATTCCTTCATTCAAGCTTGAAAAGTCGGTAATGGAGAAGCGCAGAGAAATATTTAGCGAAATGGGTGTTGAGTTTCAGTTGAATACTGAAGTGGGCAAAGACATCAGTATGGATGAGTTGCTATCTCAGTATGATGCCGTGTTTGTAGGTGTTGGTACATATCAAAGCATGCGAGGAGGATTGGCAAACGAAGATGCTCCGGGTGTATATGATGCGCTACCATTTTTGGTAGGTAATACCAACCGCGTGATGGGATATGATGAAACAAAACAGCCTTTCATCGACATGGCAGGTAAAAAGGTAGTTGTGCTTGGTGGCGGAGATACGGCCATGGACTGTGTACGTACATCGGTGAGACAAAATGCAGCCTCAGTAGTGTGTGCCTATCGCCGTGACGAAGAGAACATGCCTGGCTCTCGTCGTGAGGTAAAGAACGCCAAAGAAGAAGGGGTTGAGTTTAAGTTCAACCTCCAGCCCAAGGGCATTGTGGTGGATGACAATGGCCATGTTAAAGGTGTTGAAATGGTACAAACTCAGCTCGGTGAAGCAGATGAGAATGGCCGAAGAAGAGCCGAAGAAGTCCCCGGTTCTGAACATACCTTGGACGCCGATGCGGTATTAATGGCATTCGGGTTTAAGCCACATAGCTTAGATTGGTTAGCACAATATGATGTAGAAATTAATCACTGGGGTGGTATTGAAGCGCCAGAAAAAGGGCAGTTCACCCACCAAACCAGCAATCCAAAAATCTTTGCCGGCGGTGATGCCGTCAGAGGCTCAGATTTGGTTGTAACCGCTATTTTTGAAGGCCGTAATGCGGCCGAGGGAATACTGGATTATTTGGATGTGTAAACACCAATAAAGGCTTTAAGATTCAAACTAAGTAGTAAGACCATCGAGCCCGCGACAGCGGGCTTTTTTGTGGCGAACTTTCACTTTTAGGCTCGATAAGCTGCGAAGTAGAGCCATCCCGCATGGCTATATTTTCAAAAAGCAGGATGGCGTTTCGCTTATTCGACCAACGCCACTAATCTATGCACTTTGCACCGAAAGCAACTCTTGTGCGCTGGCTTTGGTGGTAGCGCTGATTTTATCACCACCGATCAGACGGGCAATTTCTTCAACGCGCATCTCATGCTCTAGTGGCTTCATAGACGTGAAGGTTTCGCCATTTTCAACAACTTTAGCAACAAAAAACTGCTGGTGGCCACTACATGCAACTTGTGGTAAATGCGTGACACAAATAACTTGAGTGGATTGACCTAATTGTCTGAGCAACTTACCTACTTGCGATGCGGTGGGGCCAGAAATACCTACATCTACTTCATCGAATATGAGTGTTGGCGTGGTGACACGCTGGGCGATGATAACCTGAATTGCCAAACTAATACGTGAAAGCTCTCCCCCAGAGGCAACTTTACCTAGTGGTTGTAATGGTTGGCCAGGGTTAGTTGAGACCAAAAACTCAATATCATCAAATCCGCTGGCCGCAGGTTTTTGTTGTGGCTTTTGTGTCAACTCAATCGCAAAACGGCCATTCTCCATGGCGAGTGATGCCATGCTTTTGGAGATCAATTCATTAAGTTGCCCAGCGGCTGCTTGCCTGCTTTCACTTAGCCCTTTTGCGGCAATGTTGTAGGCATGTATGGCGTCTGCAATTTCTTGCTCTAACGCATCTAAGCGCTCAGAATCTGAACAGATTTCGTTGAGTTCTCGTTTTAATTGCTGATGAAAGGCAAATAGCTCATCTGGTTTAATTGCATGTTTACGGGCTAAGTCCATTGCTTTTGACAAGCGCTCTTCCACCTCTTGTAGGCGCATTGGATCTTGCTCGATGTTTTCCCCATAGCTACGTACTTCTCGGCAAGCTTCTTCTATTTGTACGGCGGCTTCTTCAAGCATTTGTGCGATAGAACTGAGCTGGTTGTCGTAGCCGGCTAACTCACAAAATTTTTGCGCGCTGTGTTGAAGTTGGCTCAGTACGGTTTGATCATCCTCGTATAGATGCGCAAGCTCACGTTGGCAGGTTTCTAGTATCGTTTGACTATGACTTAAGCGACTGTGCTCTGTTTCTATTTCCTCAAACTCGCCATTTTGTAAAGCAAACTCATCTAATTCTGCAACTTGATATTCAAGCAGTTGTTGCTTTGCAACTTGCGTTTGTTGCTGCTTTTGCAACTCGCTGTATTCGCGCTGTAGTTTATTGAAGTGGCTGTATTGCGCATTGACTGCGTTAAGTAAAGCGTGGTGCCCAGCATAAGCGTCGAGTAGGTGGAGTTGATGCTCTGGTTTGAGTAACAATTGGTGAGCATGCTGACCATGAATAGAGATCAAATGTTGGCCTAGCTCTTTAAGTTGGCCTGCGGTAACAGCAATACCATTGATATAACTTTTGCTGCGGCCGTTTTTACCAATGACGCGGCGTAAAATGCAATCTTGATCTTCGTTGTTGAGCATATGCTCACTTAAAAATTGTTTTGCGACGGGTAATTTTGAGATATCAAAGTGTGCACTTATTTGAGTTTTGTCAGCTCCGGGGCGAATGGCTGAGGCATCGGCTCGCTCACCTAAACACAATGAAAGCGCATCTATAGCAATAGACTTACCAGCGCCCGTCTCGCCTGTGATGGCGGTCATACCCGAACGCCATTCAACTTGTAGCGCGTTTACAATAGCAAAGTTTTTAATTTCTAAGTTAATAAGCATACTGTGCATCCAAACAGTGGTTATACTGTTAATCTATACAGTATGCTGATTAAAAGCAACTCGAATTTGACTAAATCAGCACAATATTGGCTAGCTGGCTGTTAGCCTTTGTCTTGCATCTAGCATTTGCTGCTTTGTTTGTTCGCCGAGCTCATTGTCATTGTCGCTTTGTGCGCTGTCCTCTAGTGGTTCTTCATCGATTTCTAGGTTCATCGGAACATCGGGTGTTTTAATCAAGGTGATCAACGCAGGTAAGATTTCATAGTAAAAATCTTTGTTGTAGGCAATACCATTACTGGGTAATTCCGCTACAAAGTACTGTAGCTGTTCTGCGAGTAGCTCGGTATTACCCGTTACTCGACACTTACCTAATTCAGTCCCGACGGTACGGGTAAATAACTCACTAACAACTTCAAGCTGAGTCAGATTGGCTTCCGTGTGTGCTTGAACGACAAAAAAGTTACCGACAATAGCGTTAATTTTTGGCGCGTATTTAGGGCGCAGGATTTTAGCGTCTACATACTCGGCCGTTCTTTGTTTAAAGTGTGTTGTTATCTCTTTTAAACGGTTATTAAAAATTTTCTTTTCGGCTTCACGTGCCTTTTTACGATTATTTTCTATCACAACGTACACTCCAAGTAATGTAATCAGAAGAAGTAGTGTGAAAAAAACAATATAACTGATCATGTCGGTTCAACTTTCCTAAATTAGAAAAATAGTTTTTATGTATTTTGCGGTATCTTACAGGTATTAGTAAAGCCTGCTACCCCAATTTAATTTTTGTCTAAGTACGTTGTAGTACGAGTATGATTTTGGGTGGATTAAACGCAAAGATTTCTCTGCTTTTTTTATGACCACTTCGTCACCAGGAAGCACAGCGAGCACCACATGGCTATCGCAGCTCACTTGTAGGCTATCGGTATTCTCAAGGCTGAGTTTGAGCCGAATTTCATTGTTAGCGTCAACCACTAACGGGCGACTTGAAAGCGTGTGCGGAAACATGGGGACTAGCGCCATGGCGTTAAGCTGAGGTGTGAGAATTGGCCCACCACCAGACAGAGAATATGCAGTTGACCCAGTCGGCGTCGAAACAATCAGTCCGTCTGAGCGCTGTGAGAAAACAAATTCTCCATTGATAAATGCTTCAAACTCTATCATGTGTGCAACTTTGTCAGCGTGAAGTACGGCTTCATTCACTGCAAGGTTTGCACTTTTGAGCTCTGCGTGACGATACACTTCTACTTCTAATAAAAAGCGAGACTCGGAAATAAATTCCCCACGCAACACTTCTTCAAGGCTTGCTTCAAACCCATCTGGATTCAAATCCGTTAAAAAGCCAAGGTTACCTCTGTTTACACCTATTACTGCCACGTCAAAGCGCGCCAGTACGCGTGCTGCGCCTAGCATATTACCATCACCACCGACGACAATGGCCAAGTCGCATTGATTGCCTAGCTCCACCAGTTCTGTAAGTGAGTTGTTATCAATGTTAGATATTTGCGCTCCTACGCGCGCTTCAACCAATACGGTGTAACCAAGTGCTTGCAAAAAGGTATATAAGCGTTGTAAGGTCAACGCCGCGCCTTCATGACTCGGCTTACCAATTAAACCAATGGTTTTGAAGGGAGTCGTCATGTTGAATGTCCTTGATAATAATAGCGCAAGACTAACTTAAAAAGTTATGACTTGAAACTGGCAAATGATGTCACTACATAAATAATATGAAATTAACAGCACGCGACCAACAAATCTTTTTTGCCGTAATGAGCTTGTACTGTAACGGCGAGGGGCATCCTGTTGCTTCGAGTAAAATAGCGAAGCAAAAAGGCATGGCAGTCTGCTCTGCAACCGTTCGCAATGCAATGGCCAGATTAGAAAGAGAAGGCTTACTTTATTCTCCCCATACCTCAGCCGGGAGAGTTCCGACAGATTCTGGCTTGAAATATTGGCTGGACGAGTATTTTGCACTCCCACAGATAGCCAATTACTGGCAGCCAGAACAAAACCAGTTGATAGAGTTTGCGCACAACTTAAGCCAAAAATTCAATGTGTGTTGTTGTGTTGGTTTACCGCAAGCAAGTTCACAGTTGGTATTTCGTGTTGAAGTACTCGCATTTGATAGTAGTTCTTGGTTGGTGCTCCTAATTGATAGAGCAGGTCAGTCACAAAATATTTGTATCAATAAACCTAAAGATGACAGTGATCAGCATAGGTATTTATTCGCGGCTTGGATGAATACGGTATTTAGTCAACAGACTCTCATTGAAGGTTTACACCGGATGCGTGCGATGGCGCACAGCGCCCCTGAAAATTGTCGAGAGCAATTAGCTCAATGGACGAGAGAACTTCACCACCAGCTAGGCACTGATAACAGTATTGTTGTAGGTGAAAGATATTTATATCAAGGGTTAGACATAGAAACCGAACTCAATATTGGTGTGTCGTTCTTGCATCAGGTTGAAGATAAGTTAGCGTTTAAGAATGGTTTGTCTGTTGTACTTGGTACTGAGCTGAGCACACTCAATGTTAAACAGTCCGTTGTTTTGAGTGTTCCGTATTTTCAAAAAGGTGAATATCAAAGCAGATTTTGTGTAATTTGCCCATCTAATGCGCCGATTGAGGCTATCATTACACAATTTTCCCAAATCACGCCATTAGGGGCTTGAATCTCAAAATTCAATCCCCATAATTAGCCACAGTTGTAAAGAATTGGAGAAATCTTACATGTCTGAGCAAACCAATGCCCCTGAACATGAACAAGACGCTGCTGAGCAAGTAGAGCAAGCAGCTCAAACACAAGAAGAAACAAAAGTAGAAGATGAAGCGCAAGCTGAGTTAAGCCCAGAGGAAGAAATAGCTGGTTTATACGCTGAACTGGAAGCTGCAAAGCAGACTATTGCTGATCAACAAGACAGTGTTGTACGTGCTGCTGCTGACGTTGAGAATATGCGTCGCAGAGCAGCGCAAGATGTTGAGAAGGCGCATAAGTTTGCTTTAGAAAAGTTCGCCAATGAGCTTTTGCCTGTGATTGACAATCTAGAACGCGCGATTGAATTCTCTGATAAAGAAAATGAGACCTTAAAGCCGGTGCTCGAAGGTATCGATATGACATTAAAGAGCTTTTCTGACGCAGTTGCCAAATTTGGTGTTGAAACTGTTAATCCTCAAGGAGAAGCATTTAACCCAGAGTTACATCAGGCTATGTCTATTCAACCAAGCAATGATGTCTCACCAAACACCGTGCTTGCGGTAATGCAAAAAGGCTATACGCTAAACGGTCGCTTATTACGACCTGCGATGGTTATGGTTTCTAAAGAAGCGGAATAAGCATATCTTTGGCATAAAAAAAGCCGAGTTAATCGGCTTTTTTTATGCCTGATTTTTGCCAAACTTGATACAGACAACACGCTATAACGGCGCTTAGCATCAAACAAGCAAACGGCAATGCGGTACTTGGCTTAATGAGTGCTAAAATAGGCCCGACTAAGGCACCGCTGCCAAAACGCAAAGTTCCAATTACAGCAGTGGCGGTTCCGGTGTGCTTTTCAAAAGCGATTAAAATTAAGGCATCTGCGTTGCTAGCGATAATCCCTAGGCTCATCATCAATGGTGCAATGGTGCTGGCGAAGACCCATACATTGACCTGTTGAGTGCTTTCGAACACTAAGGTGGTGCCCGCTATCATTCCTATGATTAGGCCAAGATAGAGTAAACGTCTTGAACCCAGCTTTGGTACTAGCCGTGTATTTAGGAAGTTACCAAACATGAGCGCCATCACATTAAGCGCAAATAGAATACCAAACAGCTGCTCGGAGACTTTGAAGTAATCAAGGTAGACGAAAGGAACGGACGTAAGGAAGCAAAAGAATGCAAATGACGCAGCCATAGACGTGAGTATATCCATGCGACATAGCTTGTTGGACAATACTTGTTGATAGTTTTTAAAAAAGAAGCGTGCAGAGATCTTATCTTTGTTAAACCTTGGTACATCGATATCAGCGAAGGTAATAAAAACAAAAACTACGATGGCGTATAAAGTTAAGCACCAAAATATTGCACTCCAATGCCAAATGAGCATCAGACCTGCACCAATACTTGGTGCCAGCAGCGGAGCTAGCATCATGATCATAGATACATAAGACATGCCTTTGGCGGTATCTTGCTGATAATAATGCCGAATTATTCCAGGTACCACGACACTTGCGGCAGCGCCTGTAAAGGCCTGAATGACCCTAAGCAGATTGAATGTTTCTATGTTTGTGCAAAGCGCAAGTAGTGCTGAACTGATGGCAAACCCAAACAATCCAAACCGTGCTAAGAGGGTACGGGAAAACCTGTCAGCTAATGGGCCGAAAATCAACATACCTAACGCATAACCTGCCAAGTAGCTACTCAAAGAAACCTGCACCTTCTCCAAAGACGTATTGAGTTGTTCAGCTATCACGACCATAGCTGGTAGATATAGGTCTATTGCAAGCGGTGTTAACGCCACTATACTGGCTAATAATGGTAAGAATAATCGACCAAGAGGGTGAGCGTTTTGCACAGGCGTCCAAAATGATGAGTTTGTGGTAAGTCTAACAAACTGAGACATATTCAGGGAAAATTCTGAGTCAGAGTGCAATAATTTGAGACAAGACTTGGCTTTTGCTCGAATCGACGCTTGAGTAGCAAGTCAAATGTTTTAAACTAGCGACAAACTTAATGTTACGGGAATTAACTGCATGAAAAAAATACTTACCGCTTTGGTGATTACGTTCGCTATTTCGGGGTGTAAAACTTCACCGACTGGGCGCACACAGATTACGTTATATTCAGACCAGCAAATGAGTGAGATGGGGCTTGCCAGCTTTGCACAAATGAAAGAACAGCAGCCTATTGAGGCGGATAAGGCGACTAATACTTATGTGAAATGTATTGCGGATCACCTGATTGACCAATTGCCTGCTGAATATGCGAATCAGCAATGGGAAATTGTGGTATTTAAAGAACCCAGTGCCAATGCGTTTGCATTACCAGGAGGCAAAATTGGTGTGCATACAGGGTTATTAGAGGTGGCGAAAAACCAGCATCAACTTGCAGCGGTGATGGGCCATGAAGTGGGGCATGTTATTGCCCAGCACGCCAATGAACGTGTATCGCAAAATAGTTTACTCCAGTTTGGCTTGCAGGCGAGTAATGTGGCGTTGCAAATGGGGGATGTTCGATATCGTGATGCCATCATGCAAGGGTTAGGACTCGGGGCGCAGTTTGGTGTGGCACTGCCTTTTAGTCGTTCTCATGAAAGTGAGGCGGATGTAATTGGCTTAGATCTAATGGCCAAAGCAGGCTTTGACCCTCAAGGGTCTGTGGCTTTATGGCGTAATATGGAGGCTGCCTCTAGCGAGCGCCCTCCTGAATTCATGTCTACGCACCCTGCGCCAAATACTCGTATCGCAAACTTGCAACAAGGCATGAATAACGCCCTAGCACTCAAGCAGCAGGCTTGGCAATCAGGCCGTAAACCCCAGTGTAAATAAACGGCGAACAAGTTATAGAGCTAACCTTATAGAGTGCGAATTGACTGCTATAGTTTAATTCGCACATTAAATAAGTAGTTTAGCCGTCGTGTCTTAGTGAAATTTGATCTGGCTCAAAATAGGTGGCAACACAACATAGGAGAGGACAAAAGTCCTTATCTGAGGGGGTTTATTTATCTATCCTCGCCAGTTATCTACACAGGGCTAACACATAGATAGGCGGGTTTAGATACCAATTGCTTATTTACCAGTGAACTCATGCAATAATCAAGTGGAATCATTATGCAACAATTACCTACGGTCGATTATCGTGCGCCAGATGCCGCAGCACAATTTGTCGAGTCTTTACGCAATACAGGCTTTGGTGTGTTGAAAAACCACCCAATCCCACAGCAATTAGTTGAGTCTATCTACAAAAACTGGCAAGAGTTTTTTAACTCTGAGCAAAAGCATGAATTTTTGTATGACAAACAAACTCAAGATGGCTATTTTCCACCTGATGTATCTGAGGTTGCAAAAGGCTTTACCGTTAAAGACATCAAAGAATACTTTCATGTTTACCCTAAAGGCCGTGTACCTGAGCAACTAGAGGCGGAAGTTCGTGAGTACTACCGATTAGCAAACGAGTTTGCTGCAGAGTTGTTAAGCTGGGTGCAAGCGCAAGCGCCGGAAGATGTGCGAGCAAAGTTCTCAATCGACCTTAAAGATATGATTGCTGACTCAGAGCAAACTTTGCTGCGTATATTACATTACCCACCAATGACGGGCGATGAAGAGCCTGGGGCAATTCGTGCCGCAGCGCACGGTGACATTAATTTGTTAACGGTACTGCCAGCGGCCAATGAGCCAGGTTTACAGGTGCAAACCAAAGAGGGCGGTTGGCTTGATGTGCCTTGTGACTTTGGTTCTCTAATCATCAACATTGGTGATATGTTGCAAGAGGCATCTGGTGGATATTTTCCATCAACGATTCACAGAGTAATTAACCCAACAGGAAAAGCTTCTACGAAGTCTCGTATTTCTTTACCGCTGTTTTTACATCCTCGTCCTGACGTTGTGTTGTCTGAGCGATACACAGCAGATAGCTATCTTCAGGAAAGATTAACTGAACTTGGCGTTAAATAGAATAGAGCGGCTTAGCCGCTCTATTTTTATGTAATTCAATCGTTTAACAACCCTAACTCGGCAGTTTTATTCCTATAATATCAATATACTCATCAAATTTACGCTGACAACCTGATGATTCTGTGCAATATTAGAATTTTTCAATGTCGAACAAAATCGTCAAAAAAATAATGACAACGCTGTCATTTTGTGTGTAACATTAATTCAACACGACTCAATGCTCAGCAATAATTATAAAATTGAGCCAACTCCAATCGATAGAGGTCGCTACATGATGGCTAAACAGGTGCAACAAGACCAGTTATATATAGGTATAGACGGCGGAGGAACGAAATGCCGCGCTACTATCTACTCGAAGCAACACGGTGTGCTAGGCACTGGACTGGGAGGTCCGGCGAATCCACTTCATGGTCTTGAACGTACGTTAGAGTCAATCATGGTTTCTACCCAGTTGGCCTTGCAAGATGCTGGTTTGCGAGTGGAACAAGTTCATGAACTCAACGCTGGTATGGGCCTCGCTGGTGTCAATCTACCAGCTTTATATGACAAAATTATGCAGTGGGATCACCCATTCCAACAAATGTTCTTAACTACGGACTTGCATACGGCCTGCATTGGTGCACATGAAGGGCAAGATGGCGCAGTGATTATTACCGGCACTGGTTCGTGTGGTTTTTCTATCGTCAGTGGTCGCTCCGTGAACTATGGCGGCCATGGTTTTGCGCAAGGTGATATTGGTAGTGGTGCATGGATGGGATTGGAAGCCATAAAAGCTGTATTACTAGATTTAGATGGTCTAGGCAAAGCAACGGCAATGAGTGACATGTTTAAATCTCATTTCAACACGTTGACCGCTATGGGCATTGCTGAGCAAATGGCAGGGCAACCGTCTAGTGGATACGCTAAATTAGCGCGCTTTGTGTTTAATGCTGCAGAGCAAGAGGACGAAGTTGCGCTCGCGATTGTTACTCAAGGTGCCGACTATATTAGCCGTTTGGCAAAACGTTTATTAGAAAACCAACCGCCACGTTTGTCCATGATTGGCGGGTTGGCTGAGCCATTAAATAAATGGTTGGACCCAGATATTGCTGCGCGAGTTGAGCTTCCCAAGCAGCCGCCAGAGATGGGCGCAATTTATTTTGCGATTCAAAATGTAGAGCAGAATTTGGAAAAGGTTAACTAATGACGACACACCTATATCGAGCGAGTAAGCTATTTGACGGTTTTGATTTTAAAGAAAACATTTGTTTTGCCGTTAAGAACGGGAAAATTTGCTTTGATGTTGACGCTTGCAGCGACTCAATTAAAACTCTGTCGGGGCTAGTAGTCCCTGGGTTTGTTGATGTTCAAGTAAACGGTGGTGGGGGGGCGTTTTTCAATGCTCAGCAGTCCACCGCATGTTTAGATAAAATGGTATCAGCTCATGGACAATTTGGCTCAACGGCGTTGATGCCAACTTTGATCACTGACAAAGTTGATGTGATGAAAGCGGCAGCTGACGCCACTGCGCAAGCTTTGGCTCAGAAGCAAAAGGGCATTGTAGGTATTCACTTCGAGGGGCCTCATTTGTCTTATCCTAAAAAAGGGACCCACAGCGAGCAATACATCCGGCCTATTTCGGAGCAAGAGTTTGCTATCTATGCTCGTCAAGATATAGGCATCAAAATGGTGACGTTAGCGCCCGAAACAGTACCTCTTGATGATATTAAACGGTTGGTAGCACTGGGAGTTAAAGTTAGCATTGGTCATTCAAATGCTGACTTTGACACGACAATGGCCGCACTGCGAGTCGGTGCCGATGGCTTTACACATCTGTTCAATGCGATGTCTGCGTTTACATCTCGTGAACCAGGTGTTGTTGGTGCAGCACTGTGGGATGACAATAGCTGGTGTGGATTAATCGTTGATGGACATCACGTACATAGCGCTTCGGCCAAATTAGCGATTCGTACAAAGCAACGCGGTAAAGTTATGCTGGTGACGGACGCCATGCCGCCTGTGGGTACAAATGATATGGAATTCGATTTTTTTGACGGCCGTAAGGTGATAAGAACAGGTGATAGGCTGAACTCCACCACAGGAGAACTGGCGGGCAGCGTATTAGATATGGCCAGTGCCGTACGCAATACGGTCAATGATTTAGACGTGTCATTGGGCGAGAGCCTACGAATGGCTTCACTCTATCCTGCTCAGTATTTAGGGCTTAAGGGCAAGGGACACCTACTCCAAGGAGCTGACGCAGACTTCGTTGTCTTGGATGAGCAACTGTTTTCGCAATCGACTTACATCGCTGGACATCAAATATAGATTTCCCTGAATGAAAACCCCGTTGCAGTTTAACGGGGCTTTTTCCTTTTAAGAGGGCTTGCATGAATACAATAACAAAGAAAAAGCGCCTCGCGTCACTGGATGCATTGCGAGGAATGGATATGTTTTGGATCTTAGGAGGGCAGTCAATTTTTGCCGCACTCTTTGTGTTGACCGGTTGGCAAGGTTGGAAGCTTTTTGAAGCACATACGGTGCATAGTCCTTGGCATGGTTTTACTTTTTATGACTTAATATTCCCGTTATTTATTTTCCTTTCGGGCGTGGCGATGGGGCTTGCTCCTAAACGCATTGATTCGCTCCCTTTTTCCGAGCGCAAGCTTTATTATCAAAAAGCAGTGAAAAGACTGTTGTTATTGTGTTTTTTAGGTGTTTTATACAATCACGGTTGGGGAACGGGTATACCCGCTGCGCTGGACGAAATACGCTATTCGAGTGTATTAGGACGTATTGCAATTGCTTGGTTTTTTTGTGCGTTATTAGTGTGGCATACCAGTGCGCGAGTGCAGGCGATGGTTGCAGTTGGTATTCTACTGTTTTATTGGTTTTTACTGTGTTTTATTCCTGTACCGGGAGGCATGTCTGGCGACTTGGGTGCCATGGGTGCGGGCAGCTGGAACGCTTGGTTCGATAAACATTTTCTCCCTGGGATAAGTTACCAAAACCGTGTTGTTGACCCTGAAGGTATCCTTTCAAGCTTACCAGCAGTTGTGAATGCGATTGCAGGCGTATTTGTTGGCCGCTTTATCGCTCAAGCGGAGCATTTTGGTCCGTGGCGTAGTGTGATAACGCTATTCTCGGCAGGGCTGGTAAGTGTCTTGGCAGGCTGGATATGGGATTGGTATTTTCCCGTGAATAAAGAGTTATGGACCAGTTCATTTGTATTAGTAACGGTAGGCTGGAGTACAATATTATTTGCAGCTTTCTATGCCTTAGTGGATATTTTGAATACTCAGCGTCTTGCTTATCCATTTATCATCATTGGTGCCAACTCCATCATAATTTATCTCGCTTCTTCATTGGTCAATTGGAGTTACATTAGTAAAAGTGTGTTTGGCGGCTTGGTGAGTGCGTCAGCTCCGCAATGGCAGCCTTTGCTCTCAGTTGTAGCGCTATTATTAGTGCAGTTATTGGTATTGCACTGGATGTATAAACGCAAGATTTTTGTCAGTGTTTGATAGCAAAATTAATTTATTTCAACGTTAGCAAGCCCGCATTTATTGCGGGCTTGCGTGTTTTTGACCTAAAAATAGAGAAATTTTCTTCACTTTTACTTTACAAAGCTTTTTATTCTGATAATAATGACAGCGTTGTCATAATGGTAATGCCTAATTACAGTGTATCCCAATTAGGTTTGATCTGGCCTTGCTTTGATTGCACGCGAAGTAAGGTTCAGATCCCATTTTTCTTTGTACTCAACACCGAGCCTATACTATGCAAATTGTTATTTTGAATGATGCCGCAGAAGTGGCAGCCTATGGCGCAGATATTTTCTCAACTCAGTTACAACGCAAAGCTGAATCAGTCTTAGGCTTGGCAACTGGCTCAACACCAGTGGCTCTGTACCAGGAGCTTATTCGTCGTAATCGAGAAGGGTTGGTTAGTTTCAAAGACGCAACCACGTTTAATTTAGACGAATACCTCGGACTACACGGCTCCCACCCACAAAGCTATCGCTATTTTATGGATGAGCAGTTGTTCAATCATATTGATGTTGATAAAGACAAGACACATGTTCCACCGGGTGATGCCAAAAACCCACTTACTGCATGTCAAGATTATGAAGCACGTATGGCAGCCGCTGGGGGCGTTGATTTACAGCTATTGGGTATTGGTCGTAACGGTCACATTGGCTTTAACGAGCCTTCATCTGGTTTAACGTCTCGCACGCGTGTTAAAACCCTCACCCGAGAAACTATCGAAGACAACGCACGTTTCTTTGAAGAAGGGGAGTACCAACCACACCTATCTATCACCATGGGTATTGGCACTATCTTAGATGCCAAAAAAGTGGTTTTGCTGGCCACTGGTGAAAACAAAGCGGAAGCTGTTCATGCAATGGTTGAAGGGCCATTAACAGCCGCTTGTCCAGCTTCAGCCTTGCAATTGCACAAAGATGCAGTGATCGTGGTTGACTTAAAAGCAGCATCTAAGCTTAAAGATATTGAATTTTATCAACATATTGAAGCTGAAAACCAAAAGCTTCAAGACTACCTTGCCTCTCTGTAGTGTGGAGTTACACTATAGCTTTAAGCCCGAAAGGGCTTTTTTTTTGTTTTTTTTCAGGAGTCATGGTGTGCCCTGCAAGGTGGTAAGAGTTTAGCTTTTTGCGTGTATGTGGTAGCTTTATGCAAACATTTTAGACAAGGAACAGGCTTTGTTACATTACTCGTATATGCACCTCAATCGTGCCACTAACGAACGCAAAGATCAGCAGTGGTTAAAACAACAAATAAATTCAAACAGCCGTTGGCTACTCATTGACAAAGACCGAAACCTAGTCAATGTCGCGTGTTGTGAGTTGCAGTTACTCAGCCTAAGTGAAGTCAGTCGATTTGATAAAAAAAATGCCATTTTACTCGGTGTTGATGAACAACATAGTTATTTTGCTTTGGATGTATCAGGCTCTGAACACACGATAGGGCTGCTTGCAGATAACGAGCTTGAATTTGTTGATATGCGCAGCATAGGCCTGCAACTGGATTACAGCATGGCCTCGGTTGGCGTGTTGGCAAGAGGGTTATGTTATTGGCATAAAACCCATCGTTTTTGTGGTCGTTGTGGCTACACAAATGAGAGTATTGAAGGTGGGCACGCTAGGCTTTGCCAAAATAGCCAATGTAAGCATATGACCTTTCCGCGAACAGATCCTGCGGTGATTATGTTGATAACCCACACATTTGAAGATGGTGTTGAGCGTTGTTTAATGGGGCGTCAGGCGAGCTGGCCTGAAGGCGTTTATTCAACACTGGCTGGGTTTGTTGACCCTGGCGAAACGCTTGAACAAGCAGTGATAAGAGAGGTTAAAGAAGAGGCTAACATCGACGTCGTTGATGTGGAATACATTGCTTCGCAACCTTGGCCATTTCCATCATCACTGATGTTAGGATTTATCGGTAGAGCAGCCTCTACAGAGATTAAAGTTGATCAAGATGATTTAGAAGATGCGCAATGGTTTTCTCGCGAACAACTAAATGCGTTTGGACAATGGGGAGATAAAGACTCGGGTTATAAGCTAACTCGTCCAGACTCGATATCTCGTTATTTAGTTGAATATTGGCGCGCACATATAAAGGTGTAAAAATGAAAAAGAATACGAAGTTAGTAAGTGCCGGGCGCAAACCGCAATACACGCAAGGTGTGGTAAACCCAGTTGTACAGCGCGCCTCAACCGTGGTGTTTGACAGTGTGGCAGACTTACATGAAGCCATCAAAGAGCGTGGTAACAGAACATTGTTTTATGGTCGCCGAGGTACGCATACCCATTACGCTTTACAAGATGCAATCATGGAGCTTGAGAACGGTGCAGGTTGTGCTTTATACCCCTGTGGTGCTGCGGCTATCAGTCAGTCATTGTTATCCTTTTTAAAAGCGGGTGATCATTTATTGATGGTGGATACCGCTTATGAACCGACTCGAGACTTTTGCGATAAAATCTTAGCTGGCTTGGGTATTACGACGACTTATTATGACCCCATGGTAGGTGCCGGTATTAGCGATTTGATTCAAGAGAATACCAAGGTACTGTTTTTAGAGTCGCCAGGCTCTATCACGATGGAAGTACAAGATGTACCATCTTTAGTCAAAGTGGCAAAGCAACATGGTGTGATCACTATGCTGGACAATACCTATGGTAATGGTTGGCACTATAAACCGCTCGACCATGGCGTTGATATCAGTATTCAGGCAGCTACTAAGTATATTGTCGGGCACTCAGATGTGATGATGGGGGTAGCGGTTGCCAACGAAGAGTACTGGCCTACTCTTAGAGAAAACTCTTATTTGTTAGGGCAGTGCACTTCTGCTGACGATGCATACCTTGCTTTGCGAGGCCTGCGTACTATGTCAGTCAGGTTGGCGCAACATGAAAAGGCTGCGTTAACAGTGGCAAAGTGGTTAAGCGAGCATCCACTGGTGGACCATGTAAGGCACCCTGCGATGCCCACTTGCCCAGGGCATGAGTTCTTTAAACGTGATTTTAACGGCAGTAATGGTTTGTTTTCTATTGTGATGCGCAAAGGTACCCAAAAAGCAATTAATGCGTTTCTAGATGCGTTAGAGCACTTTAAAATGGGCTTTTCATGGGGAGGCTACGAGAGTTTGGTTACAGCTAACAAGAGCGTGTCAGGGCTTCGCAGTACCACAGGTTGGGCACAAGGGCCGATTATACGCTTGCACATTGGTCTTGAAGATGTAGAAGACTTGATCTCAGACTTGCAACAAGCGCTTGAGGTTTATGAGCAACACTGCAACTAAGGCAATTTTAAACTAAAAAGCCCGCTTTATAGCGGGCTTTTTAGTCAACTAGCAAATTACGTTATAACGATGTCTTTTCTTCTAGTTCTTTAGCCGCGTCAGGATCGTTAAACACATCCAAATCAAACTCTTTCTCAGAGTTGGCAACGATACAGGTGACCATACAGTCACCTGTGACATTCACAGCAGTGCGTGTCATATCAAGCAGTCTATCTACGCCAATGATGATGGCAATTCCCTCAACAGGTAGGCCGACTTGATTCAGTACCATAGCCAGCATAATAAGGCCCACGCCTGGTACACCAGCGGTGCCAACCGATGCGAGTGTTGCAGTTAAAATCACCATAAGGTAATCAGTAATAGTAAGGTCTATGGCAAATACCTGCGCGATAAAGACCGTTGCCACACCTTGCATAATAGCAGTGCCATCCATATTGATGGTCGCTCCCAAAGGAACGGTAAACGAAGCCACTGAGTTATGCGCACCTAGCTTTTTCGTAGCTGTTTCGAGAGTTACCGGCATCGTGGCACTAGAGCTTGAGGTACTAAAGGCGAACATACACGCATCTTTCATCTTCTTAAGGAAGGTGAAGGGGCTCAGGCCTGTCAGCATTTTTAAGATAATGGAATAGTTGATAAGGCCATGAATAAATAATGCAAGCAGTACCACAAAGAAGTACTTAGCCAGACCAGCTATTAGCTTAATATCTATGGTGGTGAACAGTTTTGCCATTAAGAAAAACACCCCGTAAGGTGCTAAATTCATCAAAATGGTAACCAGCTTCAGTACCACGGTATTTAGGTCGTCAAACACCTTGGCAACACGTTTACCTGGTTCACCACTTAACGCCATTGCAATGCCAAATAGTAGTGCAAAAACAATAACTTGAAGCATATTTCCATTCGCCATGGCGCTAATTGGGTTGGTTGGAAACATGTTAATGATAACTTGCGCAAGCGTTGGTGCTTGTTGTGCGTCATAGCTTGCATTGCTCGGTAATTCTTGGCCAACACCAGGGGCAAAAATCAATGCAAGTGAAATGGCAACAGTAATGGCAATCGCAGTGGTCATCAGATATAAAGCAATAGACTTACCACCAAGTCGACCGAGCTTTTTCGGGTCACTTAGGCTACAAGTACCACACACCAAAGAGATAAATACTAAAGGAACAACCAGCATTTTTAAGCTGGCAATAAAAATTTGCCCACCAACGTGAAACAATCCGTCAACTAAAAAGCTTTTTACAGGAAAGTCAAACAGACCTAATGGGATTAAATATTCAGGTTCGCCAGCAAACAATGCTTGAAGTAATAAGCCCAGAATAATACCGGCTAGCATGCCCAGCATAATCCGAGTGGTTAAACTCATTTTGTTATTTTTTTGCATGTTCATAAGTGAGATTGACAACAATAGATCTGCATAGCCTAACAGGCCGTCTGCATTTGACCAAAAAAAATCGGTGAGAAAATACGAAAAAACTGTGATTTTTGAGCGCTTTCTAAGGTAGTATGAGGAAAAATTTAACTTCAAAATTGTGCTAGGGAGAGGGGTTAATGCCTTTGATGCGCTGGTTAAGCATTACGATGCTGAGTTTACTACTGACCGCATGTGGTGGCGGTGGTTCAATCGAGAAAAGTACGGATGGTACGGACAATACAACCGATCAAGCGGGTGAAATTGTATTGACAATTCAAGTGGCTGATAGCGACGGAAATACACTTGATGAAAACAACCCCATTTCGCAGAGCCGTACTGGTACTGTTACAGCAACGCTGACCAAAGGAGATGAACCAATCACGGGGAAATTAATTCAGTTTAACTTGCTCCATGCGGGTAGATTGAGCCCTGAGACCGGTACAGGAGCGACCAATTCAGCTGGTATCGCCTCGATTACCATAGCCAGTGGAGAAAACCGAGGCTGGGGCGAAGTCACTGCAACCTACACGGATTCTGAAAACGAAACTCATACCGATAAATCAGTATTTTACTCATCTGGCGATGAGGCTAACGCGCAAGAAGATAGCACCAAGTTAACAATGAAGGTATTGGCAGACTGCCCAGCAAGTTGGGAAAGTCAGCGAGATACAACGCCATTAGATGAGTTGGCTTTAGAGTGTACTGCCACCAACAAGATTGATGCGATTCAAGAAGTTGATGTGTTGGTGGGCGTGGCTAGCACTAAATCTGGGCTTGGCATTTCAGGCGTACTCGTAGAGTTGGAAGCGGATATAGGTACGATTTTATCGGGTGAGAAGAGTGTAACCGACAACTTTGGCTTTGCATTGTTTAAGTATCGCCCACCTTTGCAAGGCGGCGCAGGACAACTTAAAGCCAGCTTCAATGATGTCGAGGCTGAGTTTGCATTTACCAGTGGTGCTGAAGATCTGTCACTGACCATCGATAACGGTCTTCGTAAAGACTCTGATGGCAATACCATTGCGTTAGGCGCAGGTGAAACCACATTGTTAACAGTTGAGATCAGAGATCAAAATGGCGACTTTGTTACGGCCCCTTTAGATGTGGCATTTTCTTCTGGATGTGCAGAGAGCGACAAAGCGCAAGTAGATGGTAATGCTACCAGCGTCGGCGGTATTGCCTATTCAACATACAAAAACCTAGGGTGTGATATTGCAACAGGCGATACGGTTTCTGTGACCATTTCAAAAGGTGGCAATTCGGAAACGCAACAGGTTGTCATTCCTGTGTCACCGGCCAAACCACAAGCAATTGAATTTGTTGATGCATCTGAGAGTCTTTTAGCGCTTCGAGGTACTGGTGGGCCGCTGCGAAAGGAGTCATCTGAGTTGACCTTCAAACTTATTAACAGCCTAAGTGGTGGTGCAGCAAATCAGCGGTTAGATTTCAGACTCAGAGCAAAACACAGCGACGCAACGCTCGTGCCACAGAGTGTACGCACAGACTCATTGGGAGAAGCGAAGGTCATTGTTAGCTCAGGTAATGTCTCGTCTAGCTTTGTGGTGCAGGCTTGTTTTATTCCCAATGAACTGATCCCAAGTAGTAGTAATGATGAAGTAACCTGTTGGCAGGAACGTTTTGACGAATGCACGTCTTCATCAAGGCCGGATGATTGTCCTAGTGGCGTGATCACATTAGTGCCTCAAGATGAAGCTATTATGTCGGTATCAAGCCGTTTAAGTGTAACAAGTGGCTTACCAGTAAACTCTACGATGTCATTGTCTGTCGAGACTGTTAATACAGAAACGCTTAGCTTTAGCAATAAAGAAGTGCCAATTGTTGTTAATGTGGCTGACAGATACGGTAACTTTGTGCACGATGGTACAAAAGTGTATATCAGCGCTGAAGGTGGTGCGGTTGGCACCGTTGATGGCACGCAGTTTAACGCAGAGTTAGAATGTGAAACCACAGATGGTCGGTGTAGTGCAACTTGGGTGAGCCAAAATGTAATCCCATTTGTTACCAATAAGCCTGCGAGTGACCCTCGTAGTCCAATTGATTGTAGTCAGCCAAATCAGGTTGGCTGCTCGGAAAAATACTGGGGCAACGAAATTGGCTCATTTAATCCCAAGTTACTATATAAAGCCAAAAAGTCGTATTTAGTCGGTCAGGGAAATTCTGCGCCGAGTCACCAGCAAATTTTAAATGTAGGTAATAATCAGTTAAGCACCATCGAGTTAGAAGCGACGCGTAACTGTGATTTATACTTTGGGAGCTACGCACCCTGTACTTATGGCATTCTCGACGCTTCGGTACATGAAGATGGTGTACCTTTAGCTGGTCGTGCGACCCTGATTGCCATCACCGACGGCGAAGAAAACTTCAACGATGTCAACGGTAATGGTTTGTTTGATGAGAACGAGTTTAGCTTGGTTTACGATGTACCCGAGGCATTTCGTGATGACAACGAAAATGGTAGCTATGAAGGCATAAATTGCTTACCAAACAGTGATTCAAACCCTTGCTCGCCGTTAAGTACTAATGCGGGCCATTTCGAAAAGTTGTGGGATGGTAATGGCGATGGAAGCTTTACTGATAAAGATAGAAAATACAATGGGTTGAGTTGTACCGTTGCACAACAGCAAGCGGGGGCATGTAGCAAGTCCATTATTGATGTATTTGATAGCGCCGAAATTATTATGTCAGGTAGTCGAGCATATTTCCGTTTTGTAGTGGCAAAAGATGCAAATTTGGCCAACGATCACACGATACCGCAAGATTGTAGTGATCTAGTAATAGATGGCGTGACAGCACTGGAGCTTGAGTCCTCAGAGTTAGATGGGCTCTGTGATGTTAAGGAAGTTAATTTTGATACCTCTACGACAATAGGGAGTGTTGAAGTATTCCTATATTTCAGCGATATAAATAATAATCCGTTGCCAAAAGGCACTGAGATCCAAGTTAGCGCTGATAACGGGTTATATACCGGTGGCACGAGCTATGAAGTGTCGAATTCGTCGCAAAAAAGCGCCTCAATGATTAAATTCAGCATTGCCAATGAGATAGAGGCTAACCAAAAGGCCGAAGGTGAAGTTTCAATTGTGTTTACAACGCCTGCTGGGGAGACAACAGGCGCAAGGCTGACAGTCAGAGACGCAGGGTAATGAGACTTAAAAATGCCAACCTTCGGGTTGGCATTTTTGTACTGATTCCTTTATATTGCGCTGCTTAAATTTGGCTTTGTACTTTTTGCTTAAAATAGCAACAGTAATTGTGTAATTAATCATTAATCAGCTAAAAGATTGTATTTAAAGCTTGTAACAATAGGTGTTTGTAGATATACCTATAAATATTAATCGCCCGAGACGGGCAAAAACTCAGACAAGAATGGGTCAAAAATAGGCAGCTATGGGCAAATCGCTAGTAATTGTAGAGTCTCCCGCAAAGGCAAAAACAATTAATAAATACTTAGGTAAGGACTATATCGTAAAATCCAGTGTTGGACATGTGCGTGACTTGCCAACTTCCGGTGCAGGAAAGACAAAAGGCTTGGCTACTAAAAGTCCAGCCGAAGTAAGAAAGATGTCTCCTGAAGAAAAAGCCATATATAAGAAGAATAAAGATTACGCGAATCTCGTTGCGCGTATGGGTATTGACCCAGAAAAAGGCTGGGAACCCCACTATGAAGTACTGCCAGGCAAAGAAAAGGTGGTACAAGAATTAAAGAAGCTCGCAGAAAATGCTGACCACATTTATCTGGCAACCGATTTGGATAGAGAGGGGGAGGCCATTGCGTGGCACCTTGAACAGATCATTGGTGGTGAGCCAGACAAATACAAGCGTGTGGTGTTTAACGAAATTACCAAAAACGCAATTCAACAGGCATTTGAAACCCCAGGGCAATTAAACACTGACATGGTTTATGCGCAACAGGCTCGTCGTTTTCTAGACCGAGTTGTTGGCTTTATGGTGTCTCCATTACTTTGGCAAAAAGTAGCCAGAGGCTTGTCGGCAGGGCGAGTACAGTCAGTTGCGGTACGATTGCTGGTAGAGCGTGAAAGAGAAATTAAAGCCTTTGTTCCTGAAGAGTTTTGGGATATTCACGCAGATGTAACCGCAGCTAAGCAACCGATCCGCTTAGAGGTTACAAAGTATCAGGGTAATGCCTTCAAGCCAGTTAATGAAGCGCAAACCATGCAAGCTGTTGCTGAGCTGGAGAAGAGTGCTTACCGTGTTGTAAAGGTTGAAGAAAAGCCAAGTAAGAGTAAGCCTAGCGCGCCGTTTATTACCTCCACTATGCAACAAGCTGCCAGTACGCGTTTAGGTTATGGTGTGAAGAAAACCATGATGTTGGCTCAACGTCTATATGAAGCCGGTTACATCACCTATATGCGTACCGATTCAACCAATCTATCAAACGATGCGGTTGCTATGTGTCGCGATTATATCGGCTCGCAGTTTGGTGATAAGTATTTACCTGCCAACCCAATAAAATACAGCGCAAAAGAAAACGCTCAAGAAGCGCACGAAGCAATACGTCCATCGGATGTGAATGTTTTGTCGGGCCATGTTGAAGGGGTAGATGCGGATGCCAAGAAGCTGTATGAGCTTATCTGGCGTCAATTTGTCGCCTGTCAAATGACACCAGCAGAGTATGACCTGACAACGCTGACTGTGGCAGCAGAGGATTATACGTTAAAGGCTAAAGGTCGCGTAATGCGTTTTGATGGTTGGACTAAAGTGCAACCTTCTGTGCGCAAGAAAAATGAAGAAGAACAGTCATTACCAGCTGTTAAAGAAGGTGATGCGATTGATTTGGTGGCGCTGGATCCTAAACAGCACTTTACTAAGCCACCAGCTCGATTCAGTGAAGCTAGCCTTGTAAAAGAGCTTGAAAAAAGAGGAATAGGTCGTCCTTCTACCTATGCTTCGATTATCTCAACGATTCAGGACAGAGGGTATGTACGAGTTGAAAATCGCCGTTTCTTTGCAGAGAAAATGGGCGAAATCGTTACTGATCGTCTAGTTGAGAATTTCAATGATCTGATGAACTTTGACTTCACGGCCAAGATGGAAGATAGACTCGATGATATCGCCGAAGGTGAGCGAGTTTGGACTCAGGTGCTAGATAAGTTTTATGCTGACTTTTCAAAACAGCTTGAAGTTGCCTCCGGCGATGAAGCTGAAGGTGGCATGCGTCAAAACATGATGGTTGAGACGGATATTGATTGTCCGACCTGTAGTCGCAAGATGGGTATTCGTACCGCGTCTACGGGCGTGTTTCTTGGTTGCACAGGATACAACCTGCCACCAAAAGAGCGTTGTACGACAACCATGAACTTGGTGTCAGGTGATGAGGCCATTGCAGCTGATGTTGAAGATGTTGAAACTGAAACTCTAATGCAGATGAAGCGTTGCCCAATTTGTGAAACGGCGATGGATTCATACCTAATTGACGAAACGCGTAAGTTGCATGTATGTGGTAATAACCCTGCATGTAAAGGCTATGTGGTTGAAAAGGGAACATTTAAGATTAAAGGCTACGACGGTCCTATCATTGAGTGCGATAAGTGTGGCTCAGATATGGAGCTTAAGTCGGGTCGTTTTGGTAAGTATTTTGGTTGTAGCAATGAAGCGTGTAAAAATACTCGTAAGCTACTTAAAAATGGTGAGCCTGCGCCACCGAAGGAAGATCCTGTTCACTTACCAGAGCTGGAATGTGAAAAGTCAGACGCATACTTTGTGTTACGTGATGGCGCGTCAGGTATTTTCTTAGCCGCTCATACGTTCCCGAAATCGAGAGAAACTCGGGCACCAAAAGTGGCTGAACTGAAGCGTTTCAAAGATAGAATATCTCCTAAGTTCCATTATTTAGCAGATGCACCAGAACAAGATGACGATGGTAATCTAGCTGTTGTGCGTTACTCACGAAAAACCAAAACTCAGTACGTTATGACTGAGGTTGATGGTAAAGCCACCGGCTGGAAAGCCACATATGAAGGTGGAAAGTGGGTGATTGAAACCAAAGCATCGAAGAAGAAAAAGTAATAAAAAAAGCCGGGGAAACCCGGCTTTTTAGTGAAGTCTGAATGAGGTGTGCAGACATAAAAATCTGAGATCAGATATCAACACTACTTACTGTTTGATAGCTGTTGCTTGTTAGTTCTTCATTCACACAATCTAATACGTATTTTTTAAGATCTTGTGCGTCTACGCCATCGTCATTTGCCCACTCTAAGCACATTTGCGTAAACTCTTGTACTAGCTCTTGAGGTGCAACTGTTTTCTCGTCAGCGAAGCTGCTTGTAGCAACGAAAGTGAATGCTGCTACCATACCAAGAAGTGTTTTTTTCATTGTTTTTGCCTTAAGTTAATTGGACATGCACTTTTTAAACTAAAAACTTAATGTTGAACAACGAAAAAATTTTCTCGTAAAGAGTAAATAAAGTGATGTTAGCTTTCCCGTATTGAATGAATCGCAATAGTGTAAAATTGAGGCTTGGTTGACATTAGCTGCTGACATATATCTATGGCTAATATTTTGATTTAACATGAGAAATACTCTCTAGACTCAGCACTTCGACAACATGGGAAAAACAATATCTCTCTAGAAGCAAATCGATATGAAGAACACTTTTATTAATTTGCTTGCTGCAATAGTTTTTATTTTCAGCAGCAGCCATACTTGGCAACTCAATGTCAGCAGAAAAAAGAAATTGACGAAAAATGAATTACTGTTTATTTTCTCGCTGATGTTTCAAGAAGGGCCATACTAATCACTGGTCAACCCAATATTAAGCAGATACTCGCTCACAATACGTAGCGGCCATTGTTTTTTACTGTAGTCATAATATTGGGATGATTTTGAATGACAGAGCCTAGTGTTATTAGTGTAATTCCACCTATCGTTGTTTTAACCCTTGCCATTTTGCTACGCAGACCGATTTTAGCGCTTGTTATTGGTGCCTTGGTGGGTTTGGCGTTAGTAGATGTGGGAACTATTTTACCCAATTTTGCCGATGCGTCGCTCAAAGTGATGGCAGATGAGACCATTGGCTGGCTAATCCTAGTATGCGGCAGCTTTGGCGCGCTTATCGCGTTGTTAGTACGTACAGGTGGCGCGCTGGCCTTTGGTCGCAATGCATTAAAAATGGCTAAAGGGCGTAAGTCTTCACTATTAATGACTTACCTTTTAGGGGTTGTTATCTTTATTGATGACTACTTAAACGCGCTAACGGTTGGCGAAACCATGCGTAGAGTCACTGATAAATTCAAGATCTCTCGTGAAATGCTGGCCTATGTGGTGGACTCAACAGCCGCGCCAATTTGCGTGCTGGTCCCACTGTCTACATGGGCGGTGTTTTTTGGTGGGTTGTTGGTCGACAACGGGGTTGCGGAGCAAGGGCTGGGCATAACCACTTATATGCAGGCGATACCTTACATGCTGTATGCTTGGGTTGCCGTGATCATGGTGCCACTCGTTGCTCTGGGTATCATCCCTCTATTTGGGCCGATGAAGCGTGCGGAACTTGCCGCGCGTCAAGGGCAGCCTGCTTTAGAGCAAGTAGACTTGACTGACGTACACACACCAGACGACTATGCTGCAAAGGCGATAGAGCAGGAGTTCGAGCATGCAGATGAGCAAGGTAAGCTTTATAACTTTTTGTTGCCTATCGGTTTACTTGTGGCATTTACGGTGTACTTTGATATTGATGTATGGAAAGGTTTGCTAGCGACATTGGCGGTTACAGTTCCGTTTTACTTAGCACAAAGACTAATGCCTCTTGCTGACATGCTTGAGCAGATGATCGATGGTTTTAAATGCATGTTGCCAGCAATTGGCACGGTTATCGCCGCATTTATCTTTAAAGATGTGTGCGATCAGTTAATGCTACCTCAGTATGTGATCAATTCGCTCAGTCCATATATGACTGCGCAGTTACTACCTGCAATGGTATTTTTATCGATGGCGATTCTAGCGTTTGCTACAGGGTCGAGCTGGGGAATTTTTGCTGTTACAATCCCAATTGTAATGCCGTTAGCCGTGGCGGTTGAAGCAAACACGGCGCTAGTAATAGGCGCATTGCTGTCGGCATCTTCTTTTGGTAGTCAAGCGTGCTTTTACTCGGATTCCACGGTGTTAGCAGCGCAAGGTTCAGGCTGTAATTTGATTAGCCATGCGGTGACACAATTACCTTATGCACTCATTGCAGCGGTGATAGCGTTTATCGGTTTCTTGTTGATGGCTTAAAGCTACAAAGGGCATCTTTAAGGTGCCCATAATTTGTTAGATGTCGGTTTGCTTATCTAATCTGCTTGTCACTTAACTGATCTGATAAGGCACATTACATAAAAACCGCCTGCAAATCACAATTGAGTATGGGAAGTGGATAACTACGATGACCGAGGGCAGAGAAAGTTACAGCATTTCTCTGTCCCAGCTTGGTGGTTACTGTGTGAGTTTTACCCTGATATGCTTGCTGTACCATTCCAGCGCCATCGAACCAAAGCAAGGTTAAATACGGTTCAATGTATTGCCATTTACCTTTGAGGTCCGTTTGATTACGCGCTACCCATTGACCAGTGTGTTTCATTTGAATTTGCATATCAATATCGGCGCATTCGTGCGTAAACAATAAGTCAGGCACTACAACTTCGCGCGTCTTGGTAGGGAAGTATAATCCCATATTACCTTGCGTATAATAATGATTATCTTTGCTAAACACCTGAATGCTTAAGTCCTCATAACCCATTCCTTTCACTACGCGTTCAACGGCACTGATGAGTGTTTGATCACTATCTTGTGGGTGATATAGCAAACTCGGTTGATTGTATCGTTCTGGTGATTGCAAATTAGTAAATTGATAGCGAACTTTTTCAATTTCAAGAAGGGCTTGTATTTTTGCATGTTGCGCCTGCGATAAATCACGCGAGTAAATATGGATAACTGGGCTTTGGCAAGCAGCTATTAGCAATGCCAGTAATAGGGGGAAAAGTGCTTTCATGATCTGCCATTTGATTACGTTTGTAATCCTATGTTGCTATAGATTACATTTGTAGTCAATATTGTAAAGTTATAAATACTGAATAAAGGACGGCACCACTCAATACGATTAAATAGACCGCCTTGTTTACGAAGGTGTGTGAGTGAGACATAATGCCAACATGGGTTACACATAAGAAAAAGTAATCGTAACCATAGCACCATCCAAAACATAGGTATGTTTAGTCAATACGATGGTGTTTCCACTATTTTAAAGAGGTTTTATTTAATGTGTGAGTTATTGGGCATGTCGGCGAACGTCCCAACAGATATCTGTTTTAGTTTTTCAGGCCTTTTGGAGCGTGGGGGGAATACCGGGCCTCATAAAGACGGTTGGGGAATTACCTTTTATGAAGGAAAGGGATGTCGAACCTTTAAAGACCCAGAACCAAGCTGTCAGTCAGAAATTGCTAAGCTGGTTAAAGCCTACCCAATAAAAAGTGTGTCGGTGATAAGTCATATCCGACAGGGTAATCGTGGTCGTGTGTGTTTGGAAAACACCCATCCATTTACCAGGGAGCTATGGGGGCGAGAAATTACTTATGCGCACAATGGGCAGCTATCTAACTATAACGATTTGAAACCTGAATTTTATCGCCCAGTGGGTAACACCGATAGTGAACTGGCCTTTTGCTGGTTGTTAGACAAGATCCGCCAGAAATATCCTAAACGCCCTTCAAACATGGCCTCGGTGTTTCGTTATGCAGCTAAGCTTGCCGATACGCTACGGGCCAAAGGAGTATTCAATATGCTACTAACTGATGGCGTTTATGTATTGGCGTATTGTACTAACAATTTACATTGGATCACTCGCCGTGCACCTTTTGGAAAAGCAACATTGATTGACGCGGACATGGTAGTGGACTTTCAAAAAGAAACGACACCTAATGACGTGGTCACCGTGATAGCCACTCGCCCTTTGACCAACGATGAGCAGTGGCAAAAAATGCAGGAAGGGGAGTTTGTGTTGTTTAAAATGGGTGAGAAAATCTAGCATTCCCATTGAGGTTTTGGAAACTGGGTAGCATAGCGTTCATGCTGCTACCCATGTTGTTTACATCGTTGTTTGTTTTTCGTATTTAGTTAGCTGAACCTGGAATTGCTCAACCCCTTCTTTACCTTTATACATTTTGACCACCATGTAGTCGTATTCAGGTGCTAGCCAAACGGTTGCTTGACGTTTGTCGTTGTCGTATAAACGCTTAATTCGCACCGTTTCAACATTGCCAACGGGCAAGGTAATGGTTTCTACGCCGTCTACCACAAAGTTATAAATGCGTTGATTGCCTTTATTATCGATGATTGGGTAGCTGAACTTTTGTTTACCGGCCTTGAGCTCTTGACGCAATTGTAGCTGATAAGTGAGTAAATCCTGCTGATCGGCTATCCATTTTACATCTAGCGGATACTTTTCATTACTCGAGGTGATCAATTGGTTTTTGTGATCGAAGGTGATGTGTTGATTGATATCTCTACCGGTACCTGTACGCACCATGCTATAGCTGAGCGGAACCGCCTTCCCATCTTTTAAGGTAAATGTTGATACTTCTTCACGCTCATCGGAGAAAATGAAAATATCGATGTCACTTTGATATTTCAATTGATAGGTATTTTGATCAAGTAATTTCAGTTCGCGAACGGCGGTACCTTTTACCGAGCCTTTGCGAGACACTTGATATTCAGCGTTATAAGAAACAAGCGGGTTGGCAATGATAGAGCAAGAGAAAATAGCGCTTAAGCCAAGTAGCCAAGCGCATATTTTATTATTCTGGGTAGGTTGCGCCTTGGGCTGGAAGGGGTTGGTTATCAAAAACGGCATAATCTGCTTCCATAGTTAGTCTGTGTTCGCTGAACCACTGGACCACCAAGGGATAGATAATATGTTCTTGTTCGTGAACCCGCTGTGCCAGTGTTTGTGCGGTATCGTCAGCTAAGATAGGAACCTTTGCTTGTAATACCACCGGACCACCGTCCAGCTCTTCCGTTACAAAGTGTACGCTAACACCGTGTACGTCGTCCTTTGCATCTATCGCTCTTTGATGGGTGTTCAGCCCTTGGTACTTAGGCAACAAAGAAGGGTGAATGTTCAACATTTTCCCTTTAAATTTTTGCACTAAGCTAGGAGTTAGAATACGCATAAATCCAGCTAATACAACTAAATCTGGATTAAAAGAGTCGATTAAAGAGGCCAGCTCGACGTCATAATCTTCACGTGTAGCGAATGCTTTATGACTTAACACTTTGGTTTCAATGCTCGCATTAGCGGCACGTGTTAAGCCATAAGCTTGTTCTTTGTTACTGATAACAGCAACTACCTCGCCTTTTATTTGATTGCTCTGACAGGCATCTATGATGGCTTGCAGGTTTGAACCACTACCAGAGATCAATACTACTAAGCGAGTGTTTGACATTAGGCCTTACCACCTAAAATCTCAACTTGTTCTTCACCTGCAACAGCATCTTGAATTTCGCCAATATGCCAAGCTTGCTCGCCCTGCGCGGTTAATATTTCAAGGCTTTGTGCTAGTTTGTCAGCTGGAACAACTAAGATCATGCCAACACCACAGTTGAATGTGCGATACATTTCGTGGGTACTGATGTTGCCATTTTCTTGTAGCCAGTTGAAAATAGCAGGCCATTGCCAACTGTCGCCTTTAACAACGGCTTTGGCTGACTCAGGTAATACACGAGGAATATTCTCCCAGAAGCCACCGCCTGTGATGTGCGATAGTGCATGAACGTCTACATCTTTAAGCAGTTCTAAGATTGATTTAACGTAGATGCGAGTAGGTTCCAATAGGTGCTCACCTAAGGTTTTACCTTCAAACTGAGCGTTTGTATCAGCGCCTGATACTTCTAATACTTTACGGATAAGTGAATAGCCATTTGAATGTGGACCACTTGAAGCCAAAGCGATCAGCTGATCACCCGCGGCAACTTTGGTGCCGTCAATGATTTTTGACTTTTCAACTACACCAGTACAAAAGCCAGCGATATCGTAATCATCGCCTTCATACATGCCTGGCATTTCAGCAGTTTCGCCACCGATTAGCGCACAACCCGACAATTCACAGCCTGTACCAATACCTGTTACGACATCGGCTGCTACGTCAACATCTAGTTTACCAGTTGCGTAGTAGTCCAAGAAAAATAGGGGTTCAGCACCTTGGACGATTAGGTCATTTACACACATTGCAACTAGATCGATACCTACCGTATCGTGTTTTTTCAAATCGATAGCGAGGCGAAGTTTAGTGCCCACACCATCTGTGCCAGCAACTAATACAGGCTCTTTGTAACCAGTTGGAAGTTCGCATAGTGCACCAAAACCACCAATTCCGCCCATTACTTCTGGACGACGAGTTTTTTTCACTACGCCTTTTATGCGCTCTACCAATGCGTTACCCGCATCGATATCTACGCCTGCGTCTTTGTAGCTAAGAGACTGTTTTTGTTCGCTCACAGGTTTTCCTCAAAATTGCTTTATGGGTTGCTTAGAAACGCGCGTATTTTACAACAATTGCCCATATGGGGCTAGTTGAAATATCACTTAATCGCATGTGGAAAAAATTAGCAGTGTGTGCAGGGAATGCTGGAGGAAATCCCTGCACAGAGTTACTACGAACCTTAGGCCTTGGCAGTTAGAATAGCGCGCAGTGGCGCAGGGTAGCCTTCAATGGTTTTCGTGATGTCATTAGGGTCTAAAAAGTCAGCCAACGATTCCGTTTGCATCCAAGGGGTACGACGTTGCTCATCAACAGATGTAATGTCTTCATTTACCACTTTGATGTCTTTGAAACCGACACGTTCAAGCCATAAAGTTAGTGCAGCAGTGCTTGGAATAAACCAGACATTGCGCATTTTTGCGTAGCGATCAGTTGGCACTAACACCGTATTGACGTCGCCTTCGATAACAAGCGTTTCAAGTACTAGTTCTCCACCTGCACGAAGTTGCGCTTTAAGCTGTGATAGAAAATCTATCGGTGAGCGGCGATGATACAGTACGCCCATAGAAAACACCGTATCAAACGCTTTTAGCTGTGGCAGTTGCTCTACACCCAGTGGCAGCAGGTGCACGTTAGGGTCGGGATTGAAGTGTTTGATAGCCTGAAACTGAGATAAAAATAGATCCGATGGGTCTATGCCCACCACAAACTCAGCGCCAGCACCACGCATACGCCATAAGTGATAACCAGAACCACAACCAATATCCAAAACGGTTCGACCATGCAAGTCACTGATATGTGGCAGTAGCCTATCCCACTTCCAGTCGCTACGCCATTCAGTATCAATATGAATACCATGGATATGAAATGGGCCTTTACGCCATGGCATCATGCGCGTAAGCAAATGAGAGAGCTGCTTTTTGTGACCCTCAGAAAGCTCACCTGCAAGGCCAAACTCAACTTTATCAACAATATTAATGTGCTGAGTATTTGACTCTGGCAGGTTTTTCAAAACCTTTTCCCATTGTGGCCAGTCACCGTGCTGTGCCTCATTTTGCCAGTGCGTAAGCTGAGCTGGCAGGGTATTTAGCCAATGGCTCAGTTGGTTTTTTGCGATGGCTGCATAAAAGTCGGTAAACCAGTTGTTCATCTTTTCTCCGTTACTTAATCGCTATTATTGAACAAAAGTTAAAACACTGATACCAAACCTGTGTTTGCTTAAAACCAATGTCACTTAATCGAGTTAAATGTGTGCTCAAGTTATCAGGGCGCATGACATTTTCAATCGCAGTGCGTTTTTGGCTAATTTCTAGCTCAGAATAGCCATTGTGGCGCTTAAAATCATGATGTAAGTCGATCAGCAAGTTATCTTGCTCGTCATTTTCACCTTTGATTTTTTCACTTAATAACAAGATACCACCCGGTTTAAGGCCGTTATAAATATTTTGTAAAACCGCTAAACGCTGCTCTTGTGGGATAAATTGCAGGGTAAAGTTCATGGCAACAACACTGGCGTTGCTAATCTCAAGCTCATTGATATCACCAAGTTGCACATCCACAGGCACATCAGATTTGAAGCCACCAAGATGCATTTTACAGCGCTCGACCATAGCTTGTGAGTTATCCACAGCGATGATCTGGCAATTTTCCTTTGCAATGTTGCGGCGCATACTCAGCGTTACAGCGCCTAAAGAACAGCCAAGATCATATAAATTTGAGTTACTTTGAGCGAATTGCCCAGCTAGTTTACCCATGGTGCTTACAATCGTGGCGTACCCTGGGACTGAGCGTTGTATCATATCCGGAAACACTTCAACGACATTGGCGTCAAAGCTGAAATCTTTTACCTGTTGCTCAGTGGCATAAATACTGTCTTTGCCAGTCACATTTTATCTCTCTTACCAAATAATCGTGCTATTTTACCATTTTATGCTGGATAGTCAGTGATAAATTGAGTAGCTTGGCTACTATTAATGATAAGAAGTAAAAAAGAGACAAATAATGGCGAGAAATAAAGTAGTTAGTACTGAAGACATATTATCAACTTTGTGTCGTTCTGTGACCGAGGTCCTCTCTTCGGCAAGTGGCAATCAAATAGCATATTCAGCGATGGTGCAAAAAATTACCCGTACGTGTATGCGCCCTGACATTGGGTGTTTTGTATTGTTTGATGGTGGGTTTACAGGCCTTGTCGTGACCAACTTTACAGCACAAGCGGCGATGGAAATCTACCAAGACTACATGCGCAGCATGGGTATGCCAGAAGATGAGATAGCGAATAGTCACTTGTCTGATGATGTATCCAATGTGATGGGTGAGTTGATGAACCAAATTGTAGGGGATTTCACCAGCAAAGTACGTGAACAGTTGCATACGTCAATCACCCAAAATCAGCCGAAGATGATGGCGATTAACAAGCAGGTACAGATCTCTGTAGATACCACGATGGACCGCCCACAAGCGCGTCGAGTTACTTTTACCACTCAGAATCAAAATATTTTCTACCTAGAGCTGGCAATGGATAAAACCGAGTTTATCAAACTACATGACTTTGATATCGCCGAATCGGTAGACCCAGATACAATCATAGAACGCCAGGCTTCAAAAAATGAAGAACAGAGCAAGAAGCAGGCAGCAGATGATGCGGATGTAGCAGATGACGATTTTATGTCGGAGTTAGGTCTGTAGAGTTATTCACCCAACATGGATGTTTTAAAGCACGTTCTATCACTTTGCACCTTTACGGGGCTCAACCATGTCAGCAGAGTTATTATGACTTTGCTGTTGGCCCGTTTTATGGGGGCCGAACATTTTGGCACGTTTGCCGCCTTACTCGCACTATGCGAAGTGCTTCTTTTACCTGCTAGCATGGGCTTTGCGTCATCGCTTATGCGTATTGCGCATCCTTTGTTTAAAAGCCAGCAACATGCATTGTTACAAGGGCTAAAACGAGTTTACTTAGCAGTTGCATTGAGCTTTGGGCTTATTTTTGCTGCCATTGTGCTGTTTGGCTACGCGCTATTTTCTCCTCACCAACTGGCAAATGAGCATTTAGAGTACCTAGTTTTAATAGTTCCTCTTGGAGCACTTATGCAGTGTCAGGCAACATTTTTAATTGCGCTTGATGCCAAGCGGCGCGGTTTGCTGACACAGCAGTCACTGTTTGAAATATTTACGGCTGCTAGTTGCGCTTACTTGTATTTTAGCCAAGGACCATTACACCTTGAAATGGTCTGTCAAGCACTGATAGCCAGCATCAGTATTGTGGTAATACTACAGTTCGCATTGATATTCCCGCTGCTGAAAAAAGACCAACCGGCGTATCAAACCAAGCATTGGTGTAAATCATCGTTGCGGTTGCTTGCAAGTGGGGCGGGTGTTGCGCTGGTCGCTAAACTCGATGTACTGCTTGTACATCATTGGTTAGGTCCAAAAGCAGTCAGTGTGTTTTATCCTGCTGTGGTGATTGCTGGGTTGATGGCTATATTATCCAACGCGTTTGGTATGGTATTGAAGCCGATGCTACTGAAAGAGCGTCCAGACAGCGCTGAGATAGCTCAGACCATGCGCTGGTTTTGGTTGTGCAATTTAGTGTTTGTATCTGTACTTGCCATCGCAGCGTATCCCTTACTGGCATTGTACCATGAGCCTGAAATGGAGTCCGGTCATACGCTACTACTGATTTTGTTGCTAGCGCAGTTGGTCACCCCTTTGAGGGTATGTGCTAGCAGCACTATCAATTTACTAGGTGAGCCACTTTATAATCTATGGGTGTTGTTATTTGCAACAGCCGGTACGGTATTAGTTGCTTGGTATTGTCAGGCACAATTTGGCTTGTTGGGTATCGCTTGGGCCTTTTGCTTTGGTTTTGTGCTGGGTGCGGTGCTGCGCACTTGGTTGGTGATAAAGCTCGGCTATCTTGATTTTGAGCAATTGCTTGGATTGACCAAGCGCTCAATAAAAGCTCAGTTGTAGTTGTTGAAGCACTAGGAATAATCGTAAATCTAGCTCTAGCTGATGATATTCAGGCTCCATATGACAACACAATTGATAGAATGCTTTGTTGTGATCTTTTTCTTTAAAATGTGCCAACTCATGAACAACTAGTACCTTGAGCAAAGCTTCTGGGGCGTTTTTCAATTGCTCTGCAATGGCTATTTCATGTTTTGCTTTTAACTTTCCGCCATGTTGATGGCTTTTAAAAGTGTGCGTTCCCAAAGCATTTTTTACCAAATCACTCTGCTTTTTATACCTAACACTGTTCAAATTGGGCGCATTTTTTAAATAGCGCTGCTTTAGCTTATTGGTATATTCATACAATGATTTCTCACTTTGCAGTTGGTGAGCATGTGGGTACTTGTTCTTGAAATAGTGCTCTATCTTACCCGACGTGATCAGTTGCTGAACCTGAGTTTGAATGTGTTCCGGGTATTGAAGAAAATAATGTGAGAAATTCATGGTTTTAATTCTGGTACATGCTACAGCGGCTTATTATAATCGAATTCATTAATAAACACGACAACAAGGATAACGGGATGTATAGGGCTAGTTGCTTGTGTGGCAAAGTTCAATTGAATATCACCGGTAGGATCAGCGACATCATTCATTGTCATTGCTCATTATGTCGAAAGTCCACGGGCACCGCGTTTGCAACAAACGGTTTTGTAAATAGTGATGAGCTACAGGTGGTTCGTGGTCAGGATGCAATTAAGCATTTTGAGTTTAAGCCAGGTAGAAAACGCCACTTTTGCGCCAATTGCGCCAGTCCATTGTTCAGTTCAAACTCGGATTTACCGCAAAAGCTACGCTTACGCCTAGGTATTCTCGATTCAGACATTGATGAGCGGCCTATGTCACATAACTTTGTAAGCAGCAAAGCGAACTGGGAAGACCTTGATGTTAAGTTGCCACAATACAACGGGTTTGAGCCTAGTCGTGGTAAAAACTAATAGCACGTTACTACATGAGTGGGAAAATTGATCACAGTAAACTTGTTTGCTGTGGCTGCTGCTGTGCTGGGAATTCACCAAGTTTAACTTCTGGGCGGTTAAGATCTTCAATAAATTGCTTGGCCAACAGTGGCGCATCATAATTATCAGCAGTATGAAAAAAGACGTAGGGTGTTTTGCCTTCATCTAACCAGTGATTAATTTTCTTTAGCCATGGTGCATAAAACTGACGGTTGGCTTGCAAATCAGAACAGCCAACATAGCGCAAAACTGGCGCGTTACCGGTGGCAATAACATGTAATGGCACGCGTGGCTTTTTTCTTTGTGCATCGATAATCGCCTCGTTTGTAGCGGCCTCACTAAATAGGGGGCGTGTATCCATCATAATTCTATTGTATTGATTGTTAATTAAGAACTGATTGAAACAGCGTTCATGATAAGCCTTGTCAAAAAATGCCAGATGGCGGATTTCAATGCCCAGTGGCAGCTCTTTGGGAAGTAGGGCACAGAACGCTTCTATCTGAGGTAAAAATTGTGGGCTACAGGCTTGGGGCAGTTGCAGCATCACTTGACCGACTTTATCAAAAATGGGTTCGAAAAGAGTTAACCAACGAGTAAGCTCACGCTGGCAGTTTTGTAACGCCAGTTCGTGAGAAATACGTTTGGGAATTTTAAACGTAAACTTGAAATCAGCTGGCACATCATTGCGCCATTTAGCAATAGAACTGGGTTTTGGATCGGCATAAAAGCTAGTATTACCCTCAACAGAATTAAAAATTTGTGCATATTCTTGAAGCATTTGGCTGTGTTGGCAGTGGGAAGAGAAAAATCGTCCCTTCCAATGAGCTGCGCTCCATTGTGGGCAACCAAGATATAACATGTTATCGAGTTTTATAAGTCCGCTAATAGCGACAGTGTAATAAAGATGACGAATTTTAGAAACAAAATCGGATCGAGGATGACATTCAGACAAGGAATTTTATATAATCGCCGATAATTTTTCATATTAATGCCAGTTACCGGTCTTGTGTAACTGAGACACAGGAATACTATGCGCTCTATATACTGCGGAAATTTAAACAAAAGCCATGTTGGACAAGAAGTAGAACTATGCGGTTGGATCAATAAACGCCGTGACCTAGGTGGCTTGATTTTTATCGACCTGCGCGACCGTGAAGGGTTAGTGCAAGTTGTTTTTGACCCAGAAGTTGAAGGGTTAATGGACACAGCAAACACGTTGCGTCAAGAGTTCTGTGTACAGGTTAGGGGAGTGGTTCGCGCTCGTCCTGACAGTCAGGTGAATAAAGATATGGCAACCGGAGAAGTTGAGATCTTAGGTACTGGACTGACGGTTGTTAACCGTTCTGAACCGCTGCCTCTGGATTTTAATCAACAAAACTCTGAAGAGCGTCGTTTAAAATATCGCTATCTTGACTTACGTCGTTTAGAAATGAGCGACCGTATTAAATTACGCGCCAAGGCCAGCAGCTTTGTACGCCGCTTCTTAGACAACAATGACTTTTTAGATATTGAGACACCAGTGCTGACTAAAGCGACACCTGAAGGTGCGCGTGATTACTTGGTACCAAGCCGAGTACACAAAGGAAGTTTTTACGCTTTGCCTCAGTCTCCACAATTATTTAAACAGTTGTTGATGATGTCGGGCTTTGACCGTTACTACCAAATCGTTAAGTGTTTCCGTGACGAAGACTTACGTGCTGACCGTCAACCTGAATTCACACAAATTGATATTGAAACCTCATTCATGAGCTCAGATCAAGTACGTGCTGTGACAGAGCAATTGATCCGTGAAATGTGGCAAGAATTACTGAACGTTGATTTGGGTGCATTCCCAGTTATGGCATACAGCGAAGCGATGCGTCGTTTTGGTTCAGATAAGCCTGATTTACGTAACCCGATGGAATTGGTAGACGTTGCCGATCTAGTGAAAGATGTTGAGTTTAAAGTACTATCTGGTCCTGCAAACGATGACAAAGGTCGCGTCGCTGTATTAACTGTACCTGGCGGTGCTGCGCTGTCACGCAAGCAAATTGATGAATATACCAAATTCGTTGGCATCTATGGTGCGAAAGGTCTGGCGTGGATGAAAGTTAACGACCGCGCAGCTGGTGTAGAAGGTGTGCAGTCACCGATCGCTAAATTCTTAAATGAAGAAGTGATCAACGCGTTACTAACGCGTACCAACGCACAAACAGGCGATATTATCCTGTTCGGTGCTGACAAGCGCAACGTGGTTAACGAAGCAATGGGTGCGTTACGTCTAAAAGTTGGTTTGGACCTTGAACTGACAGATTTGAAAAAATGGGCACCGCTTTGGGTTGTTGACTTCCCAATGTTTGAAGAAGATGACGAAGGAACACTACACGCGGTCCACCATCCGTTCACTGCGCCGAAGGACATTTCAGCGGCAGACTTGGAAGCAAATCCCGCATCTGCAATATCTGACGCGTACGACATGGTCTTAAACGGTTATGAAGTAGGTGGTGGTTCTGTGCGTATTCACAACAATGAGATGCAGCAGGCCGCGTTCAGGATCTTAGGGATCAACGAACAAGAACAACAAGATAAATTTGGTTTCTTGTTGGATGCATTGAAGTACGGCACGCCGCCACACGCTGGTTTAGCGTTTGGTTTAGACCGCTTAGTGATGTTGCTATGTGGGACGGACAATATCCGTGATGTCATTGCATTCCCGAAAACAACTCAAGCGTCTTGTTTAATGACTAATGCGCCAAGCGTCGCCAATCCTGATGCCCTTAAAGAACTTGCGATTAGTGTTGAACAAGCAAAAATCGACAACGAATAACTGTTGATTTTATTAAAATAGGCGGCCTCAGGTCGCCTTTTTTATTTGCGCTATGTTAGTTTCACTTATTGGCTCTGGGTTTGTCTTTGCGCCTAAAGAAAGTTTAATTTTTATACTAGATAGTACTTGTATCAGCCATCCATTCGTTATTAATATCTGTATGTAGAAAAGCGTTATCACGTTGCACATTTGCTCGGTAACGCTTTTCTTTTAACTTAAATCAGCGAACAAGGAGTGAGCGCATGAAATACCAAACTATCGATTCATCTAAATCAGAACAAATTGCCATGCTAGCAGTTTGTCTTACCAAAGAAATTACAGAGCGAACAGGCACAACACATTTTAACGTAGATGGCCCGTTAGCGATTGATTTATGCAAAAATTATGTATCCAAAGGTATTTACGAAGTGATGGCAGCTTTTGATGGGGAACAGATAGTTGGTTTTGCTTCAATTTGTCAAAGTTATTCATTATACGCCGAAGGTCAATTCGGTATTATTCAAGAGTTTTATGTGTTGCCTGAATATCGCTCTAAGCATGTGGGACAGGAATTATTACAGGCTGTAGTGAAACTAGCCAAGCAGCAAGGCTGGAAACGGCTTGAGCTGTGCACCCCTCCGTTGCCTCAATTCAAAGGTACGGTTGAGTTCTATAAATCTAATGGCTTTGAGATCACGGGGGGTTACAAGATGAAGCATGTGATTGCTTAGCACGCCAATAGCAGGTAAAACCTAATGATTATAAGGGAATTTTTATACTCAGACAGTGATGAGGTGAGCAAATTGTGCATGTCATCATTTATGGGCACTGTGGCTGAAACTTTGCCTGAGCAAGGGGTTTTGACATTTGGTCAAATTGCAAGCAGTGACGCGCTTTTTGAGCGAATGATGCAGGACAACATCATGCTAGTCGCGCTCATTGATGCATTTGTGGTTGGGTACGTTGAACTAAAGCAAAGAAAGCATATCGCAATGTTGTTCGTGGCGCCTGAATATCAAAGGCAAGGCGTTGGTCGTAGCTTGTTGTCTGAGATCAAACGCGCAGCTGCAAGCCCTAAACTTACAGTGCACGCATCCACAACATCGGTGTCAGCCTATGAACGCTACGGCTTTGTCAGTGTGGGTGACATAGCCGTGTCAGAGGGGCTGATATATCAGCCCATGGAATTGCGTTTCGAAGATTATGAACACTAGATATTTAATTAAGTCAGGTAAGTATATTCGTCCCCCCGCAAACACTGAAGGCGCTTAAGAGATAAGGAAAACGAGCATGGATATTTTATTTTTGGCGGACAAGGTAGAAATGAAACCGCTGGTGGCAAAATGGTATTTTGAACAGTGGGGAGATATTATCGAAAATGCATCAATCGCGTTATTTGAGCAGCAACTCGATGAGTATCTTAACCGGGATTGCATGCCACTTATTGTTGTCGCTGTAGAAGGAGAAGAGATGATAGGTGTTGCCCAACTGAAGTATCGGGAAATGTCGATTTACCCAGAGAGAGAGCATTGGCTTGGTGGTGTTTTTGTTGCGCCTCATTGGCGCGGTAAAAAAGTGGCGAAGGCTTTGGTCGATAAAGTAGAACAAGTCGCAACATCTTTTGGTATAGCTGAGCTTTATTTACAAACACAGGCATTAGGCGGCGGTCTTTACAAGCGCGTGGGCTGGCACTGTTTAGAGCGTGTTACTTATTCAGGTGTGGATGTTCAAGTGATGTCAAAAAGGTTGCTTCCATAGCTGCTTTTTGACTATTACCTCTAGGAGATGAAGTGAACGAACCCTTTGTTATAGGTTTAGCGCAGATGCCAGTTGTAAAAGGCGAGCTGGCGGAAAACTTAAATGCCCACGTGTCGATGGCAACAGCTGCATCTGCACAAGGCTGTGATATTGTTGTTTTCCCAGAACTATCGCTCAGTGGCTATGAATTGGAATTGTTGGACGCTTTGGCGGTTGACCCTGTAGCTGAAAACTTCAAGGCACTATCACAGGCGGCCAAGACAAATAACATTATCATTATTGCTGGTTGTCCGCTGCGTGGTGAAGCATCCGAAAAACCTACGATTGGTGCGGTGATCTGTTTTGCAACTGGTGAAGTCGAGTTTTATTGCAAGCAGTACTTGCATACAGGTGAAGAGCAATACTGTAGTGCAGGCAACAAACACTATGTGTTTAACTACAAACACCGTCGTCTAGCCTTGGCGATATGCGCAGATTTTAGTGCACCAGAGCATAGCCAAGCAGCAGCAAATGCCAACGCTGATATATATCTTGTGAGTGCGTTAATTTCGCAAACAGGCTATGAATCTGATGCGGCGCTACTTGCTAAAATAGCCAAAAAGCATCATTTTCCTTTACTGCTTAGTAATCATATTTCGAGCACCGGTGGGTGGTCTGCCGCTGGCAATAATGCTATTTGGGATGCGGCAGGGCAAATGTTAGCGTATACAAACACCAAGCAACCGAGCTTGCTACTATGTACTATTTCAGACCAAGGGATCAGTGCGATTAAGGCAGATGTTAAACTCTAAGACTTATAACTGGTAATTCATACAGTATTTTGGCATTATGCACAAAACCTAATGACTGAGTAAGTATATTGGCAATTATTTTAGGCATAGATCCCGGCTCTCGCTTTACTGGCTATGGTGTGATCTCTCACCAAGGGTCGAAGTTTCAGTATTTAGGCAGTGGTTGTATAAAGCTTGGGGAACACGACTTTCCCACCCGATTAAAAATGATTTACCAAGGAGTAAATCAATTAATTGAACAATTCTCGCCAGATAGCTTTGCAATTGAACAAGTATTTATGGCGCATAACCCTGACTCTGCGCTCAAGCTTGGGCAGGCCAGAGGCGCAGCAATCGTTGCTGCGACGATGCAAGATGTACCTGTAAATGAATATTCCGCAAGGCAGGTAAAACAAGCCGTTGTTGGTACAGGTGGTGCGCAAAAAGCACAAGTACAAGAGATGGTTAAGCGTATTCTCAAGCTGCCGGGTACACCACAGGCGGATGCCGCTGATGCATTAGCCATTGCAATTTGCCACGCTCACTCGGAACAAAATTTAATTCGCCTTGCAGGCAGTGCGACCAAAACCGTAAGGCGTAGACTTAGATAGGAATAAGCATGATCGGACGACTCAGTGGGATACTATTAGAAAAACAACCACCGGAAATATTACTCGATGTTGCGGGAGTAGGCTATGAGGTACAAATGCCTATGACCTGTTTCTATGAATTACCTAATATAGGTGAGCAAACGGCAGTCTATACTCATTTTGTGGTGCGTGAAGATGCGCAGTTACTGTTTGGTTTTAACCATAAAAAAGAGCGTGCGCTGTTTCGAGAGTTGATCAAAGCCAATGGTGTAGGTCCTAAACTAGGGCTCGCTATTTTGTCAGGCATGTCAGCGGAGCAGTTTATACAATGTGTAAACAATGAAGATGCCACAACGTTGGTGAAAATTCCTGGTGTTGGGAAAAAAACCGCAGAACGCTTAGTATTAGAAATGAAAGACAGGCTAAAGAACTTTGGCCATGATCTGCTAACACCATTTAGTGATGCGGCGGTACTTGAACCAACACAAAACCCAACCGTAGCGGATACGCCCGCGGATGACGCGGTTGCTGCTTTAATGGCATTAGGCTATAAACAAGCACAAGCATTGAAAGCGGTTAAAAATGTATCACAACCGAATATGAGCACAGAAGCGCTGATAAAAGAAGCGCTTAAATCTATGATGTAGCCATTATGATAGAAGCTGACAGATTAATTGAGCCCGAAGTACAGGGCAACGAAGATGTAGTTGATAGGGCGATTCGCCCTAAGCTGCTAGCTGATTACACTGGGCAAGCCCATGTTAAAAAGCAGATGGAAATCTTCATTGAGGCTGCTCGTAGCCGTGATGAAGCATTGGATCACCTGTTGATATTTGGTCCACCAGGACTGGGTAAAACCACATTGGCTAATATTGTTGCCAACGAGCTGGACGTTAATATAAAAACGACGTCTGGCCCCGTACTGGAAAAAGCAGGTGACTTGGCTGCGTTACTTACCAATCTCGAAGAAGGCGATGTGCTATTTATCGATGAAATTCATCGTTTAAGCCCGCAAGTTGAAGAGATTTTATACCCAGCGATGGAAGACTATCAGTTAGATATTATGATAGGAGAAGGGCCAGCAGCACGCTCGATTAAACTAGACTTACCGCCATTTACGTTGATAGGTGCCACGACTCGGGCTGGTTCATTAACATCGCCACTGAGAGATCGTTTCGGTATCGTGCAGCGACTGGAGTTTTATTCAGTAGCCGACTTGGCGAAAATCATCTCCCGTTCAGCGTTTTATCTAGACTTAACCATTAGCCCAGAAGGGGCTGATGAGGTTGCTAGGCGCTCCAGAGGCACTCCTCGTATCGCGAATCGCTTATTAAGGCGAGTGCGCGACTTTGCGCAAGTCAAAGGGGATGGAAAAGTATGTGCAGAAATCGCACAACAAGCGCTGGATATGGTGGATGTCGACAAGTGTGGGTTTGATTATATGGACCGCAAATATCTATTGGCCATCATTGAAAAGTTCACAGGGGGTCCCGTAGGCTTAGACAACTTAGCTGCGGCAATTGGTGAAGAACGTGAAACGATTGAAGATGTTATAGAACCATTTTTAATTCAACAAGGCTTTATACAAAGGACACCTCGTGGCCGTATTGCGTCTAATGCGGCATACCTTCATTTTAACCTAACACCGCAAGCCTAGTTTGTCGCTAGGCTTAGCGCCTGAAATTCTACACCTACCTGTTCATTTTCAGTCAAGGTTAAGTCTTACTTAATACAATATTCGCTGAATTCAAGACAAAAAAAAGCCCGCTAAAGATAGCGGGCAAAACAACAAGTTGAAGGAAGTAATCCAGGGAACTGATAAATGAACACCGGTTTTATCCAGTATGCATTTATCAAAAGTAATACGACAAATCAGCAATCATATTACTAACAACTGTGCTTGTGCATTCATCATGCTGTGTGCTCAGTACAGGGTGTATATTAAAGAGGTTTTTGCATTTCATCAAACTAGAAAAATTTTATTTTCAAATAAAAAAAACTAATACCAAGTTTGTGGTGTATCTTTCTCTATGTTGATTTTCTGAACTTAGTACGATTTTAAGTTATTGTTTTTGTTGTGTTTGTATTGTTATTAATCAATTTGTGAGTATTAGTTTATTTGTTGTTAATTGGTATTACCAATATGTTTTTGTGAGTTTATTCGCTATTTATGCATAAAACACTCGATTTATGCATGAATTAGTAATAAATACGCATTTTATGTATAGATTAAAGTTTGCTCTCTAGTCCTTTTGGCTTATTTCTCATAGGAAGGAGGAAGAGTTGTTACATTTTTGCGCACTTTGTCGCCAAATAGCTGTAATTCACGGTAATGAGATTGTAAGCACTGGCATGTGTGAGTAAACTAACTGAACCTTTATAGTCGCTTACAGTCAATTGAGTGAATTGGCAGGCCATTGGCCGAAACACAATCGTTAGGAGTATAAAAAAGTGGAATCGGGACTCAATTTTATTGATCTAATTTTAAAAGCAAGTTTATTAGTACAACTTGTGATGCTAACACTGGTTGGGATGTCGATTGCCTCTTGGGCCATTATTTTTCAGCGTAAAGGTATTATTGGCCGAGCAGTAACCGAAGCGAGAGAGTTTGAACGTAAGTTTTGGTCTGGAATGGATTTAAGCAAACTGTATTCAGAAGTGAGTGCCAAAGCGGCTCCCGCGGCTGGGCTTGAAGCATTATTTGCAGCAGGTTTTAAGGAATTTGCCCGCCATAAAAAAAGTAGTACACCTTCGGCTGGTATGATGATCGAAGGCACACACCGCTCAATGCGAGTGGCTTTATCTCGCGAAATTGAAAAGCTTGAATCAGGATTATCATTTCTTGCCACAGTGGGTTCAATCAGTCCTTATATCGGTCTATTTGGTACGGTATGGGGGATCATGAATGCCTTCATTGCACTTGGCGAAGTTAAACAAGCTACGTTACAGATGGTTGCACCCGGTATCGCAGAAGCCTTGATTGCTACAGCTATGGGCTTATTTGCCGCAATCCCCGCAGTTATGGCATATAACCGTTTTGCAAAAAATGTAGAACGCGCTGAAACACAATACGTTAACTTTATGGAAGAGTTCTCAAATATTCTTCATCGTCAAGCTGCTAACTCGGTAGAGGCGAAGTAATATGTATGTGCGGAAGAAACGCCGCCAAATGGCGGAGATAAACGTTGTACCTTATATAGACGTCATGTTGGTACTGTTAATCATCTTTATGGCAACTGCACCGCTCATAACGCATGGGGTAAAAGTCGATTTACCGCAAATGCAGGAGTCGGATCTAGTCGAAACTAAAGATGCGCCTCCGATTATCGCCAGTATTGACTCAGAAGGTCGATACTATGTGAGTGTCGGTACAGATCCTGAGGCTCCGATGGATGCGGTTGAGGTGGCAGCAGTTATTAAACTTAAGCTACAACAAAATCCAGATACGCCAGTGATGATCAAAGGCTCAGGTAAAGTGTCGTATCAGGAAGTTCTGTTATTGATGGACTTCTTGAAGAATGCTGGTGTGCCATCGGTGGGTTTAATGACTAAATCATTTGAGGAATAGCCATGGGCTCACTACAAAGCGGATTGTTAAAATCTTTTCTTTTACATTTTGCGATAGCTGGATTTTTATTCGCAAGTGCAACGTTTAAAGTGCCCACACCTACAGTCATGGAGGTGACCTTGAATGTGCCAGAAACCGCTCAACCAGAGAAGGTGGTTTCGGCAGTTTCTGTAGATCAAAGTGCGGTAGAAAAGAAAATTGCTGAACTGAAGCAAAAAGAAGATGCACAGAAAAGGGCGGAGGAAAAGCGGATACGAGACTTAGAGCGACGTGCGCAGCAAGCTCGACAAGACCGTGAAGCAGAAGCCCGCCGCATAGCTAAGCTAGAACAGCAACGTAAAGCGAAAGAAGAAGAAAAGCGCCAAGCTGAAGCGCAGGCTAGAAAAGCACGTGAAATAGAGAAGAAACAACGTGAGAAGGCGCAAAAGGCGGAGCAAGAAAAGTTAGCTGCTGAAAAGGCTGCAAAAGCGGCAGCAGATAAACGCAAAGCAGAAGAAGATGCTCTGCGCAAAGCAGAAGAGGCAAGAAAACGTCGCGAAGCAGAAGAAAAACGCAAGGCGGAAGAAGCTGAGCGGGCTCGTCAAAAAGCGCTGGAAGAAAAAATGCTTCAAGAGCAGTTAGCCAAGGAGCAAGCAGCAAGAAGCCGCATTCGTCAACAGCAGGTGCTGACTGAAGTTGAGAAGTATCAAGCTTTGATCACACAGCGAATTCAACAAAACTTGCTAACAGATGAGAAAATGCGAGGCAAAGAGTGTCGAGTCAATATTCGTTTGGCATTTAATGGCTTGGTTACGAGTGTCACCTCTTTGGGTGGCGACAAGCTGGTCTGTGATGCAGCACTTAGAGCGGTGAGAATGGCGGATACCTTGCCTGTGTCTAAAGAAAAAGATGTGTTTGAAAAACTAAAAAATATTAACTTAACAATTAAACCAAATTTATAAAGGAAACTTATGTTTAACCGATTGAGAAACATGTTAATCATAGTTGCTTTTGGCATGCAGGGTGTTGCAAGCGCAGCCCTTGAGATTGTCATAACGGAGGGCATTGACAGTGCTCGACCGATAGCGATTGTGCCATTTAAGTTTGACGGGGTAGGTCAGTTACCTTCGCAGCTAAGTGATGTTATCTCCGCAGATTTGATGCGCAGTGGTAAATTTAAGCCGCTAGCGATTGCAGATATGCCGCAGTTGCCAACTAGTGATGAAGACGTTGACTACAACGCATGGGTAGAAAGAGGCGTCGAGGCCATTGTTGTCGGCTCAGTACAACAACAGCCTGGTGGTCGATACTTGGTAAAATACGAGTTAATTGACGTGATCCGCGCCCAGATAACAGGCGGCGAAACACGCATGATGAGTAATGGCAAACTGATGAAAAGTCAGGACCATATCCAAGAAGCCAGACAAAGCATCATCACCAGTGAAGGCTTTAGGCGTTATGCCCACCAAATTAGTGATGTCGTCTACGAATCTTTAACAGGTGAGCGCGGTGCATTTCGTACCAAAATTGCCTATGTGATAGTACGAGATGGGCAGGATAAGCCGTACCAATTAGTGGTTGCGGACTACGATGGTTACAATGAGCAAGTGTTATTGCGCTCAAAAGAGCCTCTAATGTCTCCAGCATGGTCTCCAGACGGTAATAAGCTGGCGTATGTCACGTTTGAAAACCGTCAATCACAAATTGTCATACAGGACCTGTACACTGGAAAACGAGAAGTGGTTACAAGCTTTCCTGGTATAAATGGTGCCCCGCAATTCTCACCTGATGGTACACAGTTACTCGTGGTGTTATCTAAGGATGCAGGCGGTGCCACAGAAGTCTATGTAATGGACCTTAAAACCAAACAAACCAGACGTTTAACTAAGCACCGTAGTATAGATACAGAGCCATCTTGGCACCCAAATGGCAAAGAAATTGTCTATACGTCGGAAAGGGGTGGTAATGCCCAGATATATAAGTTAAATTTACAGACTGGTAGGTCAAAGCGTATTACCTTTGACGGTGACATGAACCTTGCGAGTTCTATTAGCCCTGATGGTCAACAATTGATTATGGTTAATAGAACATTAGGCAAATATCATATTGCTAAAAAAGAATTAGAATCGGGGCTGTTTCAAGTATTGACGAGAACGCGTTTAGATGAGTCTCCCAGTATTGCACCGAATGGCTCAATGATCATTTATAGCACGTTACATAACAACAAGCAGGTACTGGCTTTAGTGTCTATGGATGGTCGATTTAAGGCGCGACTTCCCGTTTCGGATGGACAAGTAAAGGCTCCGGCCTGGTCGCCATTTTTATAACAATTTTGCTGGTTTGAATTTTACAAATAGGAATATACTCGATGCAACTTAATAAAACTTTAAAAGCGCTATTGGTGGCTTTACCAGTAATGACGCTAGCGGCATGTAGCTCTTCTTCAAGTGTTGACGAAGGTGCAGCAAATGAAAGCAACCAGGCTGCAGCTAATGATTCGAACAATCAAGTAGACGTAAATACTATTTCTCGTGAAAAGTCAGCAGAAGAAAAGTTACGCGAAAAGTATGAAGCATTGCGTCAAGAGCAAATCGTTTATTTTGACTTTGATAAGTCAACGATTCAAAGCCAGTACGCTGAGCTATTGCAAGCTCACGCCGACTTCTTAGTTAAAAACCCAAGCGTTAAAGTACTTATTGAAGGTCATGCGGATGAGCGTGGTACACCTGAGTACAACATCGCGTTAGGTGAAAGCCGTGGTAAAGCAGTTGAGAAGTATCTACAAAGTTTAGGTGTTTCAGATAGCCAAATTTCTGTAGTGAGCTATGGTGAAGAAAAGCCGATGGTTAAGTCTCGCACAGAAGAAGCATTTGCTAAAAACCGTCGCGCGGTGCTTGTATACTAATAAGTAAGAGAGATTATGAAGCCGAATAATATTCTGGCAGCTCTACTATTACTAAGCGGGAGCACCCAAGTTTGGGCTGCTCCCGCTCCTGTTTCTGAAGCTGCAAATAACCCAGATTCTTTAGAGCAACGTATAGCGCAGTTAGAGCGCATGATGCAAACACGTAATAAGTTGCAACTCGAGCTACAGCAACAACTCAATTTATTGCAAGATGAAGTGAGTCAAGTACGCGGTGTTACTGAGGAGCAAAGCTACAAGCTTGAGAAAGTGCTTCAGCGGCAACGTGAACTGTATCAAGAAATTGAAAATCGCGTATCTAAAGCCTATGAGCAATCGAGCAGTCCTGCGGCGGCAACGGCCGTTGACAACTCACAAGCCATTAGCACCGATTTAAATGAGAATGAAGCATATGACCGTGCAGTCGCGCTGATCATGCAGGACAAGCGATATGATGCCGCTATTCCTGAGTTTCAAAACTTTTTAACGACTTTCCCACAGTCTGTGTATATTCCAAATGCACATTATTGGTTAGGTCAGCTACAGTCGATAAAAAGTGATGACGCTAATGCGATAGTGCACTTTAAAACGGTTGTTGAACAATTCCCTGAATCGAATAAACGTCCCGATGCGATGTTAAAGTTAGGTGCTTTGTATCAAAAGCAGGGCAAAATAGATTTAGCTAAGCAAATCTTAAATACTTTGATCTCAGAATACCCAAGTACGACTGCTGCTAAATTGGCCACAGAACGTCTTGCGAAGATCTAAATGGCACGATTTTTTGCCACAATGGTTTAAAATTAGGCGCTTAGACACAAAAACTGAAAAAAACTACGTATTTCAGTTGCACTCATTTTTTAAATAAGTATTATAAGCGCCCGCAGCAGGCGATTGGTTCAAATCAAACTGCTGCACTAAGTGGGTCATTAGCTCAGTTGGTAGAGCAGTGGACTTTTAATCCATTGGTCGATGGTTCAAGTCCATCATGACCCACCACTTATTTTGTAAATGTTATCCGAGCGGGTCATTAGCTCAGTTGGTAGAGCAGTGGACTTTTAATCCATTGGTCGATGGTTCAAGTCCATCATGACCCACCATTTACAATTTTGCATTGATACTCGAGCGGGTCATTAGCTCAGTTGGTAGAGCAGTGGACTTTTAATCCATTGGTCGATGGTTCAAGTCCATCATGACCCACCATCATGCAATGTTTAGGATAACCCGAGCGGGTCATTAGCTCAGTTGGTAGAGCAGTGGACTTTTAATCCATTGGTCGATGGTTCAAGTCCATCATGACCCACCATTTACAAAATCAGTTTTGAATTCCGAGCGGGTCATTAGCTCAGTTGGTAGAGCAGTGGACTTTTAATCCATTGGTCGATGGTTCAAGTCCATCATGACCCACCATTCAAAACCTATTCTCTTTTTTGAGCGGGTCATTAGCTCAGTTGGTAGAGCAGTGGACTTTTAATCCATTGGTCGATGGTTCAAGTCCATCATGACCCACCATTCAAAAAACTATTCTCGATGTTAGAGCGGGTCATTAGCTCAGTTGGTAGAGCAGTGGACTTTTAATCCATTGGTCGATGGTTCAAGTCCATCATGACCCACCACTTCCTAGATATTCTCTATTTAATATATTCTTAATTATTCTGTCTTATAGTCGTCATTGACTAGGATTCTTGCGCTCATTTACGTATAATTCGCTGCAATTATGCAATATGACTACAGTGGTCGAAAAATGAGTTTAGCTGAACATATCATGCCTGAGGATTATATTTTTCCTCCTAAACCAGCCCCGTTATCTGATGACGAAAAGCAGGCTTACAAAGCACGTATTAAATCCCTGTTACAAGAGAAAAATGCCGTGTTGGTCGCCCATTACTACACCGATCCTGAGATCCAAGCTTTGGCCGAAGAAACCGGTGGATGTGTGGCTGATTCATTGGAAATGGCGCGTTTTGGAGCTAGGCACGATGCTGATGTAATTGTTGTGGCTGGTGTGCGCTTTATGGGTGAGACTGCAAAAATTCTAACACCAAATAAAACCGTAGTGATGCCAACGCTTGCTGCAACCTGCTCTTTGGATGTTGGTTGCCCAATCGATGAGTTCTCGGCATTTTGTGACCAGCACCCAGATAGAAAAGTAGTGGTTTACGCCAATACCTCAACCGCCGTCAAAGCTAGAGCCGATTGGATTGTCACGTCGTCGTGTGCATTGGAAATTGTTGAGCATCTAGATGAGCAAGGTGAAAAAATTATTTGGGGTCCAGATAAGCACCTAGGCTCGTATATTCAAAAGCAAACCGGTGCTGATATGATCATGTGGAATGGCGCTTGTATTGTTCATGATGAATTTAAAACCAAAGCGCTAAAAGACATGAAAGCGTTGCACCCAGATGCCGCGGTATTGGTGCACCCTGAGTCGCCAGCGGAAATTGTTGAGCTTGCGGATGCTGTTGGCTCCACCAGCCAGTTGATTAAAGCGGCGCAGACTATGGACAACAACAAGTTTATTGTTGCTACAGACCGTGGCATTTTTTACAAAATGCAACAGCTTTGCCCTGAGAAGGAGTTCTTCGAGGCACCAACTGCGGGCGAAGGTGCAACCTGTAAGAGTTGTGCTCATTGTCCTTGGATGGCCATGAATGGCCTCAAAGCAATAGAAGAGGCGCTTGTTGACCCTCAAGGCAAAGAAGTGTTTGTAGATATGGACTTACGTGAAGGTGCGTTACGTTCACTTAACCGTATGCTGGATTTTTCAGCAAACCTGCAAAGATAACGCTCGATAGTTGAGCAACTGATTGCTCTGGGGCAAAAACTGCTTGCTAAAGTGTGTTGCTTTTCATAGTATTAGCCCCGCACTTTTGATGCAACGGAGAGGTGGCTGAGTGGCTGAAGGCGCACGACTGGAACTCGTGTATAGGCTAACCCCTATCGAGGGTTCGAATCCCTCCCTCTCCGCCATGTTTTTTAGTGCAATAACAGAATGACATTAAAAAAGCGCTTATAGGCGCTTTTTTTGTGTCTGAATACTTTCGTTTGACTACCTGAGCACGTGTTCAAGCAATTGCTCGCTAAGACGCTTCAAAGCTTGTGGATCGTTCCCTGTGCTGGCGTAGGTGCGCAAACCATAAATCCCCACCACCAGATACTGAGCGCGTTCTTTTGCACTGGGCGTTGAGCCAATCTCACCTTTGTTGATCGCTTCACTTAACACATTTTCTAATGAATGCTCAAATGCACTTAAATTATTTGCAAGCACTTGCGTGACTTCATCATCCTGTCCGTCGACCTCTGAAAGCGTTCTGGTAAGCAAGCATACTTTGGTTGCTTCATTGCTTGCACATGGATGGGCGATGTCAGCTAAAAAAGCTTGTAAAGCAGACTTGATATTGTCATGACTTGCACACAATTGAGCAAACTGCTCATTTTTATCCTTTTGGTACTGCTCAACAGACGCCAGCAATAACCCTTTTTTGTTGTTAAAGGCACAGTAAATTGACCCTGGGTGTAGTCCAGTGGCCAGGGTTAGTTTCTGCATACTCGTTTTGGAGTAACCATGCTGCATAAAAGCGGTCATGGCTTGGCGTAATACATGTTCTCTGTCGAATTCAGCACTTCTCATAGGGGCGTGTAGTCTTGCTTAGATAAACAAATCTTAACCTAATTTGATTGGCTATTCAAAAATAGTTCTTGAACACATGTTCAAGAATGTGTATCTTGAATGCATATTCAAGATTAATGCTAAGCATATGAGAGAGGGTTTATGACATCTATTTTATTCGAGCCACTGCAGCTCAACGAGACACTTACTTTAAACAATCGCATTTTAATGGCACCTTTGACGCGCTGTATGGCTGATGATGAGCTTGTCCCAACCGACACCATGGCGGCTTATTATGCACGCAGAGCCGATTCAGGGTTAATCATCAGCGAAGCAACCATTATTCGCCCTGATGCTCAAGGCTACCCAAATACACCGGGGTTATTCACCCAAGCGCAAATTGACGGTTGGAAAAAAGTGACAACCGCCGTTCACAATGCAGGTGGCAAGATCTTCGCTCAACTTTGGCATGTTGGCCGTGTTGCTCACCCGTACTTTTTCGGTGAAGGAGATGTACTTGCACCATCAGCAATTGGCATAGAAGGCACGGTGCCAAGAATGCGGGACTTGAGTTATCAAACACCAAAAGCTGCGTCAATCGAGGAAATCAAACAATTGGTAGCCGATTATGCTCAGGCTGCAAAGAACGCAATTGAAGCTGGATTTGATGGTGTAGAAATACATGGTGCGAATGGCTATTTAATTGACCAGTTCTTGCACTATGCAGCAAATCAACGCAAAGATGAGTATGGCGAAACGCCAGAGAATATGTCGCGTTTTGCGTTAGAGGTAGTTGATGCCGTGGTTGCTGCTGTGGGTAATGAGCGAGTTGGTTTACGTCTATCTCCAGGGGCGTATTTCAATATGGATCCAGATTCACGTGATACACAGGTATTTGATTACTTGCTTGCGCAACTCAATACTCGCTCATTGGCATTTGTACATGTGGGCATTTTTGACGATGGCATGGAATTTGAGCACCTTGGGGGTCGAGTGTCTGATTATATGCGTAAGCGCTATAAGGGAACCCTTGTTGGCGTAGGTGGTTTTACACCAGATACAGCACAGCGAGCATTATCTGAGAAGCGTTTTGATTTAGTAGCGATAGGGCGTCCATTTATCGCTAATCCAGATTATGTAAGCCGCGTAAAGAACCAGCAAGAGCTAGAGCAGTACAGCGAACAGATGCTCGCAGAACTCGTTTAACTATAGCAAGCGTAATATTGTATTGGAGGCTTCGGCCTCCTTTTTTGTAACTGTAGCGAGCGGAAAAACCCAATAAAACACAGTGCGAAGTTAACTACTGCAAGCGTTTGAATAGTGACTATACTTGTTATGAACCTTGAGGTTCTAACTAGATTTGAAGCCATAACTAATCGCGGCGCTCCAGTCGTTTAAGCCTTAAGGAAAGCTATGCAAGAAGAGCTACTTCACTCTGTTGTAAAACTGACCAAAACACGAGATGTGGATTCACTCGAATCAAGCCTACTATCTACTATTCATGAATTTATTGGCTGCCAGAAAATCTCCATTTACAAATCCACTTTAGGAGGGGATGAACTAACGGTAGAATGCAGCTTAAGCTTTGAGGTGTTGGACGATAAACAATATCACTGGCAGGAGTCTGAGAGAATATTAAGCCCAAGCTCTGAGCTTTTATCTTGTTTACATTCGGCGTGTATTATTGCCATTCAAGGTCAAGATGGTGTTGAAAGAAGATGGATCCCAATAACACTTTCGGATAAACCCATAGGCGCCATTGCTATCGTTAGCCCAAGCCTCAGCAGCGCAGATCAGGTATTGCTCAACGCGTTTTGTTGTATCTATGAAAATTATCTAACTATCCTTCATGAAAACGAACGAGATAAGCTCACCGGCTTATTAAACAGACAAACATTTGATAAAAAGTTAAAACAGTTAGTAGAAAAGCAGGTGGTAAATCACCACAAAACCCTCAAAGCAAGCGAAGATAGAAAACAGTACAAAGAAACGGTTTCTTGGCTTGCGATGATGGACATAGATCATTTCAAGCAGGTCAATGACAGTTATGGTCATGTATGTGGCGATGAAGTGCTATTGATATTAGCGCAAACCATGGAGAAGTTTTTTAGCTCAACCGATTTATTGTTCCGCTTTGGTGGGGAAGAGTTTGTACTGGTGTTTGAACCTGTTACGTTTGAAGAAGTAGAGAGTTTGCTTAACGACTTTGTTGCGCTAGTGCGGCGTACTAAGTTTCCATTTGTCGATAAATTAACGGTGAGTATTGGTGTGGCTAAGGTTGGACCGTATGACTTTCCTATTCATATATTAGAAAACGCCGACAGGGCGTTATATGCGGCAAAAGAGAATGGTCGTGATCAAATTTGCTTTTTTGAGAGCCTTGTAAGTTGCTATGAGCGGCCTGCGGGTGATGAAGGCGACGGAGTTGACTTGTTTTGAGTCTATCTTCGCACAAGTAAATATCTTACACTGTTAAGTGCATATAAAAACTCAAACTCAGCTGGTTTATCCGGTTATTCTGGTTATAAATAGCTCGGAAATACATAATGTTGCACATCATTCAATCTAACCGCATGGAAGTTCTACAGGCGCAATTTCATACCCTGCTCAAAAGTGCGCCATTAAGTTCGCCATTTAGTAAAGAAGTGGTTTTAGTACAATCACCAGGTATGTCACAGTGGTTGAAAATCGGCCTAAGTGAGGCGCTGGGGATCGCCGCACAAGTTGATTTTCCTCTACCTTCAAGTTTTATTTGGCGGTTGTACCAACAGTTTTTACCTGATGTACCCAGTGAATCGCCCTATAATAAGCCTAATATGACTTGGAAGTTGGTAAGTATTTTACCAACTTGTTTGGATGATCCTCGTTATGTGCAGTTACAGCAATATTTACAACAAGATGCGGACGGTCTAAAGCTATTTGCATTGTGTGAAAAAATCGCCGATGTGTACGATCAGTATTTAATGTACCGTCCCCATTGGATAGCAAAATGGGATAGCTCAATAGACGAGCTGGATGATGTTGATGTTACCATCGCACCTTGGCAACCCGATCTTTGGCGGCGATTGGTAAAGCATACCCAAGCACTAGGGCAAAGCGACTATCACCGTGCAAATATGCACCAACTATTGGTTGCTGCTCTAGAAGATGCAGACCCTAGCACATTACCCGAACGAATATGTATTTTTGGTTTGTCGGCCATGCCATCAAGCCAGTTAGAAATATTTCAGGCGCTGGCCAAGAAAACCACGGTGTTGCTGTTTTTTTGCAATCCTAGCGAACATTATTGGGGAGACCTAGTAGATGAAAAAACTCAGGCTAAAATAGCAGTCAAATATGCCAAAATGCCACAGGTCGAAGCGCAATCGGCGCAACAGGAATATTACTTTGTTGGCAACCCATTGCTATCCTCTTGGGGGAAGTTGGGGCGTGACTATTTTGAGCAACTGGTTCAAGTAGACGCTCAATGGATAGATGGCTTTGTGGATGATTTTGATGACACACTACTTGGCAAGATACAACAAGAGGTCTTTCAACTTGCATTCAAAGGGAAGTCGTTAACTCCTGATAAACAGTGGTTTATCAGCGAGCAAGGTAAGTTACCAATTGCTTTAAACGATAAGTCAATACAGCTACAAGATTGCCATACACCGCTTCGTGAGGTGGAATGTTTGCATGATCACTTACTCAGGTTGTTTCATGCTGACTCAAGCCTTACACCCAAAGATATTATTGTCATGATGCCCGACGTGGGTGCCTACAGCCCATATATAGAAGCGGTATTTGGCGCAGCCTCAGGTGAGCGATTTATTCCCTATGCATTGGCTGACTTATCGATAGAGCAAGAGAAACCGATATTGAGTTCATTTGTGAGTTTGGTGAACTTGCCATTTAGCCGTTTTGGTGTGTCTGATATTCTGGACTTATTAGCCGTAACGCCTATAGCTTGCAAATTTAAGGTGGAGGAACAGGAGTTTTCCCAGCTGAAGTTTTGGTTAGAACAGGTTGGCGTTAAATGGGGGCTGGATGCTGAACACAAGTTAGACCATGACTTACCTGCGTTATCTCTTAATACTTGGAAACATGGTCTAAATCGACTGCTGCTGGGCATTGCTTCAAGTAATGAACAACATGACTTTAATGATATTTATCCAGCAGATCTCGTTGAGGGCATGGCGGTCAACAGTTTAAGTAAGTTGTTGCATTTTGTGAGTATGTTGGCTGCATTCAAACAAAAACTAAATCAACAGGCGCGTTTGTCCGACAAAGCCCAATTATTACGCCAGATGGTTGAGCAGTTTTATGATGCACAAACCGAGCAGAGTTGGGACTTGCTTACGCTTGAACGAGTCATTGATGACTTGCAAAAGCATGATGACAATTTAGACATGCAATCACCTGTGTCAGCTAGAGTGTTGAGTTATTTAGTAAAGCAAGGCGTGCAGGAAAAGGGGGTGGGGCAAAGATTTTTAGTCGGTCCGGTTAACTTTTGTACACTGATGCCGATGCGTGCAGTACCGTTTAAGGTGGTGTGTTTGCTTGGACTTAATGATGCGGATTATCCAAGAACTGTACAACCCATTGGCTTTGATTTAGTTCCTCACTCCAAACGGCAAAAAGGTGACCGTTCACGGAAATTTGACGATCGTTATCTGTTTCTTGAAGCGTTGCTGAGTGCGCGAGAGCATTTGTATCTAAGCTATATTGGCCGTTCATGCTTTAATAATGAATTGCAGATGCCATCGATTTTGGTGAGCGAGTTAATGGAGTACATCGATCGTAGTTTTTGTTACTCAGACCCGAAGCTAAAGCCGTCCGAGCAACTTTTGCAGCAAGCATCGCTACAGCCCTTCAATGTCAAGAATTATGATGCTCATAATGCGCTACAAAGTTTTAATCCTATTTGGTTAATTGACGAAGAGGTTCCTGAACAGCTTCTTGAGCCGACTTCTGCCACTGCGCTTGAAATAGATAGAGACCTTGAAATAGATATCGCTCAGTTTATGTTTACCGTGCTCAACCCTCAAAAAGCGTTTTATACCCAAACACTGGGGCTAAAGTTACATGAACAAGCCTTGAGTGATAAAGATGAAGAGCCATTTATACTCGATACCTTGGAACGGTACTTTTACCTTGGTGAGCTACTTGAGAGTCAACTTAGAGGTGAAACGGTAAATCTCAAGCAAATGGTGCAACGCGGCAACTTACCCCAAGCAGCGGTTGGTGTAATTCAGCTGGCGAAAATGCAGCAACGCGTTCAACCTATGGCAGAGCAACTACAAACACACATTCAACAGCGAAAAGAGCCAGTTGAAGTACGCCTCAAAGTGGGTGAGAAAACACTACTTGGCTGGCTGGATAAACTATACGACGACAAGCAAATTTTTTATCGTAGTGCCAGTATTAAGGCCAAAGACAAGGTGAAAGGCTTTTTGATGCATTGTGTTGCACAATGTGCAGAGCAAAGTGTACATACGCATATTTATGGATTGGATGAGCGTGTGAGTTTTGCGCCAGTTGAGCCGAAGGCTGCGCGTCAGCACTTGGCAAACTGGCTTGATTTTTATCAACAATGCTTGGCGCAACCGATGCCATTTTTTGTCAGTACTGCTTATGAACTTATCGCCACAGGGGATATCAACAAGGCTGCTGCCAAGTTTAATGGTGGTCAGTACATAGGGTTTGGTGAAAGTGAAGACCCATATGTGGCGCTGAATTTTAGCAACTTAGATGACGTGATTGCGCCATTACAGGCGATAAGCGACAGGTTACTTGCAGATATTGTAGAGCTGGCACAGGAGCAACGTTATGCAGACGCTTAAGCCACAAAGCATGCCATTGATTGGTGCTAACCTCATAGAAGCAAGTGCTGGAACGGGAAAAACCTACACCATCACCGGTTTGTATCTGCGCTGTTTACTTGGTTTACAAACACCACCTCAGATACAACCTCCGTTAACCGTAGAACAAATATTAGTCGTAACATTCACTGAAGCTGCAACGCAAGAGATTAAAGACCGAGTGCGCTCTAGAATTCTATTAGCTAGAGATGCGCTCTTGGGGGCTGAGTGTGATGACGCACTGATCAACAGTGTGTTATCACAAGTATCAGATCCACATCAGGCATTTACATTATTAGACGCAGCCGCAAAATCAATTGATGAAGCGGCAATTTTTACCATTCATGGCTTTTGCCAACGGATGCTAAAACAGCATGCTTTTGAATCAAATGTTGCGTTTAACTTAGAGTTTGTATTGGATGAGTCTGAACTGATCCTTGAAGCCATTAAAGACCATTGGCGAAGCTTTGTTTATCCGCTAGACAAAGACACGACTTCGGCGGTGCTTGAGCACTTTTCTAGTCCTCAAGCGCTGGCTGGCCGTGTGATAAAGTTACTCACTAAAGAGCAGGCGGTGATCACCCCGAAGCTTGAACTTGGGGAGGTTTTACAAGCTCGTGAAGCATATCAGCGCCAAGCAAGTATTTTTAAAAAATCACTACTGGCGAGCGACTTTTTTACTGTGTTGTCTCAAAGTGCCTTGGCCAAAAATAAAACGCCGGGGAGAGTGGCTAATATTGAGGCGCTAATAGCGTATTGCCAAAGCGATGACTGGTATTTTGAATTTGGCAGTGCTAAGCATTCGTTTGCTTTGTGGGGGAGCGCCTCGTTATCAAATACCAGTCACTATAAAAAAGGTGCGGCTATTATTGAACATCCGCTTATCGCAAGCTTTGATGAAATGGCTAAACTACACGCACAAGTTAGTAAGGGGTTGCCACTAGCTATTTTGCAGTACAGTGTCAGTGAAGTACGTAAACTACTACAAGCGCATAAAGCCCAGCATGGGCTAATTAGCCCAGATGATTTACTAAACCAGCTCTATCGCGCATTACACACTGAGCAAGGTGGTGTTTTAAGGCAAAAAATTGCACAGTTATTTCCAATTGCGATGATTGATGAATTTCAGGATACCGATCCTGTTCAGTACGGTATTTTTGATGCGATTTACGGTGATAACCCTGATACCACTATAACCATGATTGGCGATCCTAAACAGGCTATTTACGGCTTTCGTGGTGCAGACATATTCACTTATATTCAAGCTAAACAGCAAGTAAATGAGCAAAGCCAATATACCCTTGGCACTAACTTTCGCTCTGCAACGGGCATGGTTAACGCGATTAATGCGGTGTTTTCATGCCATGAACACAGTTTTATTTACAACCAAGCGATTCCATTTAACAGTGTTGCAGCTAAGGGGAAGAGCGAAGCGCAGCGTTTTTCAAGGACCGCAACCAGTCAGGCTTCACTCGTATTTAGCGTTTATGTGGATGAGGCCGCGATCACCAGTAAAGCCCAAGCTTTAGAGGTTTTAGCGCATGCTTATGCAGGTAAAATTGTCGACTTACTACTAGACGCTCAGCAAGGTGAGGCACGAATTGGTGAACAACCCGTAAAAGCAGGCGATATTTGTGTACTTGTACGCGATAGAAATGAAGCTAGCATGATTAAGTCAGCGTTGGCTCAATGTGCGGTTCCCAGTGTATATTTGGCCAGAGACAGCATATTCAGTCAGCCTATCGCCCATGCAATACTAAACTTTTTGGAGGTATTACATGGCAAATATGATGAAGCGGCACTGCGAGGCATTTTAGTCAGTCCATTATTTGCTTTGAATTATCAACAGATCTATGCGCTGCGTACGCAAGAGCAACAGTGGCAGGACTATCTCGACCAATTCAGTCAGCTACAAAAGACTTGGTCCAAGCAAGGTGCTATGGCAATGCTCGAGCAGCTCTTGGTTCAAAACCGCTTACCTGCGCTGTGGAAAGCCAAAGGTTACAACGTCGAGCGTTGGCTAACTGACTATCGACATTTAGCCGAGTTGTTGCAACAAAAACAGATAGAGCTGGACGGCACACTGCGCGTATTGCGATGGTTTTCAGGACAATGTCAGCAATCACAGCAAGACAGCGCTCAGGTGCGCCTAGAAAGTGATGCAGACCTCGTGAAAATAGTCACAATGCATGCATCTAAGGGGCTTGAATACCCAATCGTTTATATGCCTTTTGCTAGCAGTTACCGAGAAACCAGCGATGCTATCTATCATCAAGATGGCCAGCTCATTTATAGTATGGATGCAACAGAAGATGAGCAAGCTTTGGCGCAACAAGAGCGCTTAGCCGAAGATATTCGACTGCTATACGTTGCTTTAACCCGGGCCGTCCATTTTTGTGATATAGGGTTATTTAACATTGCAGCAGGACGAACTAAAAAACCGGGGATCACACAAACAGCGATAGGTTATGTACTGTTTGGCAACGAGGCCTTTGCAGATGCACAAAGCTGGCACCAGAGGCTACAAACATTTTGTGATGAGCAAGAGGATATTAGGCTACACTGGATAACCACAGAGGATAGCACACCTAAGGTTATGGATGCTCAGTTTGTCGAGTCATCCAGTATGGGGGTCAAGCCCGTCACGATTAAAATTGAGCGTGATTGGCGAGCCACCAGTTTTAGTCAGCTAAGTTATCATAGTCATTCTGATGAGCGACCAGCAGGCGCTTTAGATGAAAACCACCAGCTTGATTTACCTGAACAAGTTGTTGCTAATACTCAGCAAGTGTTTGACTCGTACACCTTCCCAAAGGGTGCTAAGCCAGGTAGTTGTCTACATGAAATATTTGAGCTAATCGACTTTACTGCGCCGTATGACCCAAGCGCAGAGCAAATACCATTACCAGAAGCCATTACCAAGAGTTTGACCAAATATCACATTGAAGAGCAATGGCAGGAGCCTGTCAGTCACTGGATCTTGGCGTGTCTAAATTGCCCGCTAAATAGCAGTAACGGCTTGAGCCTAAGTGCATTAAACCCCACACAGTGCCTGGTTGAGATGGAATTTCATCTGCCACTTGAGCCTTTGCAAGCGGGACAATTAAACCGTTTGGTGAGTGAAATAACAGGGCAATACAGCCAGCTGCAATTTGAACAGGTCAAAGGTTTGCTCAAAGGGTTTATAGACTTGATTTTTGTTTACCAAGAGAAATATTACATTTTGGATTATAAGTCTAACTATTTGGGAGACAAAGCCAGTGACTACAAGCCAAGTAACTTGCAACTGGCAATGGGTGCGCACCAGTATCATTTGCAATATATGATCTACTCTGTTGCGCTACATCGGCTGCTATCGCAGCGATTGAATGATTATGATCCCAATAAGCACTTGGGCGGCGTGTATTACCTGTTTTTGCGTGCACTACCAGACGGGGCAGGGGTGTATTTTAATCAGTTAACGCTCGAACAGTTGTTAAAGCTCGACGCATTATTCACACGAGGTAGCGTGTTATGAGCCAGTTAGACTTATTCGAAGATGCAACACACCATGATTTTGACCACGATGCATTTATTAACTTGCTATTGCAAGAGTCAAGGGTTCGTTACGCCGATGTGGCGCTTGCAAAGTTGTTGAACAAGCAAACTATCGACGATGTGTTTTATCTTATTTTGCTGCTACTTAGGGCGGAACAGCTACAACATAGCTGTTTAGCGTTTGATGATATAGATTGGCAGGACCCGTTTGCTATGCAAGCGCATTACCAGCTAGGTAATGCGGCGCCATGGCAAGAACAAGTACACCACAAAATCTGGCAGAAGCTTGCGCAACATCAGGCTGTAGGTGTTGATAAGCCGCTCACATTATTTGCACAGAAATTGTATTTGTCACGTTTGGCAAACTACGAAGCGCTCTTGGCTGAGCGATTTATAGCCATGCAGAAGCAGCCACTTGTGATCGATGAAAATCATCTGATTAGGTTACTTGGTGAATACTTTCCAGATAACAGTAACGACACGATTGATTGGCAAAAAGTGGCCTGTGCGATGGCGGCAACCAGAAGGTTTTGTGTGATCACAGGCGGGCCTGGAACAGGAAAAACCACTACAGTCACTAAGCTGCTGGCTATTTTACAGTCCCTTTATATCAAGGCTCCATTAACCATAAAGCTGGTGGCTCCTACGGGCAAAGCTGCGGCGCGCCTTAGCGAGTCGATACTTGGGGCAAAGGTAAAACTCGAGCTTGAGTCACAATTGAGTGAGCTGATACCAGAACAAGCGCAAACCATTCATCGTTTGTTAGGTGTGATCCCGCAAAGCAATCAATATCGTCACAACCAGCACAATCCTTTGCATGTAGATCTGCTGATCATAGACGAAGCCTCCATGGTCGACTTGTCCTTGCTCGCTAAGCTGGTTGAGGCCCTGCCAGCGCATGCGCGACTGATTATGTTAGGTGATAAAGATCAACTTGCGTCGGTGGATACGGGCAGTGTACTTAGTGATTTGTGTCAGGAGCTGAGAATAGGCGTATTACCCCATTACAGCCAAACATTGTGTGACAGCTTAAATCGCCTATGCTTTACTCAACAACCAAAGTTGTTAGGGCAGAAAAGTGATTTTGCACTCAGTGACAATGTGGCATTTTTGCAGCATAGTCACCGCTTTGACAGCCAAAGTGGTATTGGTCAACTCGCGTTGGCCGTCAATACTAATGATCGCAAACTTTTGACCCAGACTTTGCAAAAAGGCTTTGAAGACATTGCCATACACCCTTTAAACAATGAGCAGTACCAAGATTTGATCTCTCGGGCAGCCCAACATTACAGCCATTATTTAACGCTCATGCAAGGTGGTGCAGCAGCACAAGATATTCATCAGGCATTTTTACAATATCAATTATTGGCTGCGTTAAGAGAGGGTCCGTATGGTGTTGAGCAACTTAACAAGCGCATAGAGCAGGTGCTTCATGCCAGAGGGCTTATTCAGCCGTTTGCTCGCCACTATGCAGGGCAACCTATTATGGTTGTAGAGAATGACTATCAGCTTAAGTTATTTAACGGCGATATAGGTATTTTGCTGAAGGATGAGCACATGCAGCTTAAGGCAACATTTATTGATGAACAGGGGAATTTGCGTTCATTTTACCCCGCGCGCTTACCTAGGCACGAGAATGTTTACGCGATGACTATTCATAAGTCTCAAGGCTCGGAGTTTGCAAATACGGCAATGATCTTACCGCCTATACAGCGCTCGTCTGTAGGTATTAATAGACAATTGCTCTACACAGGAATAACCAGAGCGAAGCAATACTTTGAATTAGTTGCACAAGAGCAAGTGTTGCTCAATGCTATGGCGAGATCGGTATCCCGATGTTCTGGTTTACGAGAAAGGTTAATGAAAAATTAACAAGTTGATTCAGTGTTGAATTTTTTGTAAAGTATTCTATAGTTTTTAAGGTAAGTTTTGCTCTTTGAACCTGTGGCAAATACTTACCTTCCCTAAGTACTCCACTGCCCAGTGGTCAGCACGCCGCCATAAGTAACTTGTGGCGGCTTTTTCGTATAATAATCAGTGTTTCTTCATATAGTCTGTTACTAAGCTTGTTAGAGTTGATACACCTACCGCCAAAGCACTTTCGTCAACATAAAAGTTGGGTGAATGGTTACTTGCGGCTTCGCTCAGCGGTTTATCTTTGGGTGTTACACCAAGCATTAAAAATAAGCCCGGGGTCTGAAGTGCATAATATGAAAAATCTTCAGCTCCGGTGATCAAGTCCAGTTCGATGAGATTATCCTTGCCAACCACTTTTTCAAGCGTTGGTCGCATCATTTTTGTGAGCTCGGGGTTGTTAATCGTAACAGGATAACCGGCGTCAATATGGGTGACAGCCTCAGCGCCTGCTGACTGAGCAACCAGTGATGCGGTGCTTTGCAAGCGCGTTTTGATATCTGCACGCATCGCTTGGTCAAAGCTTCTAATCGTGCCAATTAACTCAACTTCATTTGGGATAATGTTTGAGCGTATCCCCCCATTAATTGCACCAAAAGACAGTACCGAAGGGGCCTTGGTGACGTCAACTTGTCGCGATGCAATCGTTTGTGTAGACATAATGATTTGCGCTGCGGTTACAATGGGGTCAACACCATTCCAAGGCCTAGAGCCATGAGTTTGCTTCCCTTTAACGGTAATGGCAAAGGAGTCCTCACTGGCCATCATTGGGCCACTGCGATAACCAATCTGGCCGACTTTTAAATGGCTGGTAGAGTGTAGGCCAAAAATGGCTTCAGGTTTTTGCTTTGTAAACAAACCTTCTTTGAGCATCAATTCAGCACCGCCTTCTTCGCCATCAGGTGCGCCTTCTTCGGCCGGCTGAAAGACAAACAGCACCGAACCTGCAAGCTGTGCTTGCTGTTGCTTTAATGCCGCAGCTGCGCCCATCAACATGGCCACATGGGTATCATGACCACAGGCGTGCATGACGCCGACTTCTTGGCCTCGGTACTGTGCAGTTTGCTTAGAAGCAAAGGGAAGATCAACTTGCTCGGTCACGGGTAATGCATCCATATCTGCACGTAAGGCAATTAGGGGCCCAGGTTTGCCCCCAACCAACTTAGCAACTACGCCTGTGTGCGCTATACCGGTTTCGACCTCAAGGCCGAGTTCTTGTAAATGCTCAGCGATATACTTTGCGGTTTTAAATTCTCTGTTACTCAGTTCTGGGTATTGGTGGAGATGCCTACGCCACTCGATAACCTGCTGATTAATTGCATCAAGCTCGATGCTGGTATCTGGCTTGGCGGAACCCGCGAAACTCAGAGGTAGGCTCAAACATGTAGCCAAGACGGGGAGTATACGCATGAAAGACGTCCTTCTTATTAATTTTTATTATATTTTTCCAGCCTAACTCACTGAGCTTAGTTATGCTATTGCTTTGAGATAAAGCTCAATATTGACAAAATTTATACAGTGTGGTTTAACAGATTAAAGTAAATACTTTAATCTGGTGGACATGATGCAAACTTTACAACAACAATTAGTTTCCTATGCAAAATATCATCGAGATAGGCGCAATATTGCCACTCACTTCTTCGGTATTCCGCTGATTGTTTTTGCTGTTGCTTGGTTGTTGTATATCCCAATCATTCAGATAAACACCACAATTTTTACACCCGCCTTGGTCACCGCGGTGATCTTGAGCATTTATTACCTGCGCTTGGATTTTCGCTTGGGCGCTTTGATGTCACTGTTGCTTGCGCTGGTGTACACTGGCGCGAAAGCTGTCTATCTAAATTGGCCGCTAGATCATACATGGTATTATTTAGGTGGTGTTGCGGTGTTTTTCGTTGGCTGGGTAGTTCAGTTTGTTGGTCATTACTATGAAGGTAAAAAACCTGCATTTGTGGATGACATAATGGGCTTGGTGACGGGGCCACTATTTGTAGTTGTTGAAGTATTATTCTTGCTGGGGCTGTGTAAATCGCTCGAACAAACAATCATTGCGCAAGCGGGCCCATATAAATAGACTGGGTTTTTACCCAGTCTATTTATATGTATTACAAAGACATACGAGTCTCAAGTTTATGACCTTTGATAATGGTAATATCTTGGCTGTTGAGCCTTAGTTTGCCATTATTTGTTTCAATCAAGTAACCAAGCTCTGGAAAGTCTTCTCCACCTGCGTCGGTCAACTGCTTACGCGCACGGTGAACCATAATGTTCATGTGGTTCATTTGTACGCCTAGCGCTTTAATTAAATCTTCGCGGTAAATCCAGCCCTGTTGATCTAGCTCTATGCCTTCGTCTTTGTCTTGAATACGAAGTCGGGCCAATAACAGTAACAAATAATGATGGCTACGAACGCCTAAATCAATCATATTTCCGTTGAGCGTAACAGACAGTTGAGTGGCTTCTTCATCTTGGCTGACAGAGAAGGATAAGCCGCATGGTTTTACAATGGGTTGACTGTCTAAATGCTTGGTCATAGGGGCTGCACCTGCGGAATAGAATACCCACTGATTGTTAAAAACACTGACCAGCCCACCGTCAATAAGTGCCTGACGATCATTGGTATTAAGATCCTCTAAAAACCAATAATTAAGCATTTTATCATAATAGATAATGTGGGTTGGGTTCTCTTCGTCAGGAAGTAGTAATTGGTCTGAAACTTCAATGACCTGTTGGTTATCTGACTGAGATACCAAATACTGGCATTCTGCGTTCAGGTTGCCAACAACAAATGAGTTTTGCCCCGGGGCTGCGAAGTCTAGCTTATCATTTTCGCATAGTTGATACGGCAGGTTTTTATCAATCTTTTTATCGTTGAGCCAAATTCCGTTAGTACTCACGTCTCTAATGAGCCATTTGCCTTGGGCAAGTTCAATGATGGCGTGATGGCGTGAAACGCCCGGCTGATCAATCAGCGTATCGACATTAAATTTATAACGGCCGATCGTATGATAGCTTTTCAAATATACTTTTGTGAGTTTATGTTCATCAATAAGATAAGCCATGAATATGTCCTTACATTACCATTTACTGTTGTCTTTAAGCACGACACAAGTTTAAAAGTTTCAGATTCCTACTTAATTTTAACTGCGTCATTTACCAATACTAAAGTCCCTTTAACTTGAATTTTGGATAGTTCAACGGGTTCAAGTGATGGGGTGTTAATTCCAGGTACAACTTCAAACCAATGTGAGAAAAAATCAACGTCAGTTACTTTCAGAGAGTTAAAATTATTGGCTAAACATCTATTTTAATCTTTACATTAAGTAGTTTAGAGAATTTAGACTAGCTCGCCAATTACACGGTATTACATACGTACCTTAATCCCATATTGCGCATTATTGCAGAGTGAGCCATATTTTAAAACACTATTTGACTCGTCATTTACGAGGGTAAAATGGGCGAGTTCAGAAAAATGAATACGGTAAAATTAGCGGGAGTCTATAACTTCTGTGATTACTTCGATTGTGAACGTTTAACACTGAACGCCAGTGCCTTGAAAGTGGTGACAGATTTTACCCGTAGAGCGCCTAAAGTGATCTTAAAGGACGTTGATATTGCCCATGCATTGTAAATGATGATTAATGGTCACGTTCGTTCTAAGTTGGTTATTGATCATGATGATACGTTTTTGGGCGTTGTTAATTCTCGGGATTTGACGGGGAGAAACGTGCGCAGTATTGCCCAAAAGCGAAGTCAATCAAGAAGCGACTTGTGTGTGGAAGATGTGATGACAAGTAAATCGGATTTACACGCGTGGCCATACAGCGACATTGAAGAGGCAAAAATAGAAGACATTCTCGAAACACCCAAAGAAATAGGGCAGCAGCATGTATTGTTAGTTGGCGGTGATGGAGGGCTTCGTGGAATGATATCCGCCAGCGATATTGCTAAGTCGCTACACATACCCGTCAATATCTTTCAAAAAGCGCACTCTTTTAAAGAAATCTTCGCCATTATTCACGAGCATGAAGAAATGTCGGCGTAATTTACTCAAAAATAAACGGTGACGCTGATTATTCAGCGCACCGATTTTACAAGTATTTGCTATGCGTTGTGTTCAATCAGGTAGTCAAGTGCGCCTTTGACGGCTGCAACTTGACCGTCAATGCAGTTTTGCGGTGTTGCTGCAGCGCCATCCGGGTAGACTTCTGTAGTTGTCACATAGGGAGCATCAGTCATCCCCATACACAGGCCAAGCGCTGTACCATCGTAATTAATGACACCAAATTGTTCAAGGGGCACGCCTATCAGCTTGCCTGCTTCATCGGCTGGCGCGATTTGGGTAACTTTAGCCACATTTGTAATAACGGCTTTTTGAAAGTCAGGCTGTGGCTTTTGCGTGTGTCCAACTAAATAGAATCCATCTGGGATATTCCAGTTGTGATTCTCTATACCATCTCTGGCAGCGAGCGCTGGTCTAAATTCACTATTGTCTGTATCGGTTGTTTCATGCAAATCAACGTGACAAAGCATGTTATGGTTGTGAGCTTGAACGAAATCCATTGCAAGCCGAGACTCGTTGGCTGGTGAATTTTTATAGAATGAGCGATTTGGGTCTATCGCATCAGGGTTCCAGCGGTTAATGGTTTCATAACCCCATGGACTAATACAGGGGAGAACAATGATATTGAAGTGTGTTTCATATTGTTTGGCACTGTCTCTTACAAACGCCAAAGCGCCATGCACGCCACTTGTTTCATAGCCGTGTACGCCACCTGTAACTAATATCGTTGGTTTATGATCTTGCCAGTCTTTGGTTTTTATGGCGAATAATGGATAAGTGTGCTGAGCATATTCCAACATCCCATATTCGATGATAGTGAATGAGTCGGCGAATTGCTGAATTTGCGTAACAACATCGTTTGTGTAACTACGTTTTATTTGCTGTTGAGAGAGCCATTGTTGCTTGTGCGATGCTTGCCAAGGCTTATTGGCCTCCCCGATAGGATAGGGTTTTGACATAAGAGCCTCAAATAAGAGAACAAAACCCAATCCTAAGTGCTTTGTGGTGCAATCGCAAACTACTGCGCTAGATAACCAAACTCTCTAAGTTTGTCTTCTTGCGTGTTAGAAAACTGCATGGTTAAGAAATGCACGTCACCATCAATGGTGGATACTTTAGTCAATTTGATACCACAAAACTTACGTACACTAATGTGGGTGATCCCTTCTACCGGAATGTAAACGTGGCGACCAAAAGCTGATGTATAAAATAGGCCGTTGTTGCACATACTAGCCTGGCGCTTTCCTGAAAGCGTCATTATTAGGTTTAAGTTAATTGCGCCAATCAGGATAAAAGACATGAGCATAGCGCCTTTAAGTACGCTGTCGCTGTGACCTTTGGTGATAAACAGTGAGATTGTTAGTAGACTCATCACCATAATAGCCACCGTTGTATAGAAGGTTACGTTTACTTGTAACCTTAGTTCTCTCATTGTTCGATTTACCATTTTATTTTACTGATAGGTTGTTGTTAAGTTCGTTTAGATTAATGAAACAAAATGGATGAAATATGGAGGCAGTAAAATTTGCCATCCTTTTTACTGAGAAAGTTGTGTTCAAAGACACTGGCGCATCAAGTGTGTAATTGATTTGGATACAGCTGTGCTTGTCCTCAGAGAACCAAAGCTGCTATTCAGGCAGGTGTATTAATTGTGATAGCTCTCGGTGGAGAATATGCTCGTCTCCAACGTTTAGCTGTATCAAACGTTTTAGATGAGTGACGCTGTCTAGGTCAATTTGACTGCAATGTAGGCCTAAATGATCATGTTCAACATGTCGAACTTCGACTTCCATAGAAATCACAATGTCACTGTCCGGCAGAGATACCTTAATACTGGCTAATTCGTCTTTGAGAGGTACATAGCCTTGTGGTAGCGTTACTAGCGCCCCTTTAAGCGATAAATCAAGTAATTGGCAATGATAGTCGCCACTGGCAGTCATCAACAGCGCGGGTGTTGAAAATAGCACTCGGGTAAATTTTCTACGCTCTTCCATCACAACTCCAAAATGGCATGTTTAAGATAAGCATAGTTGCATATTGCAACCAATACCAAATTAAAAAGCCCCGAGTTATCGGGGCTTAAAGGCAGGTTAGCCTATCTTTTTATATTTGATCCGCTTTGGCTCAGTCGCTTCTGCGCCATAGGTCTTTTTCAACCACTCTTCATATTCTGTGTAATTGCCGTCAAAGAAGTTAACTTGGCCTTCATCACGGTAATCAAGAATATGTGTCGCAATACGGTCTAGGAACCAGCGATCGTGAGAAATACACATTACGCAGCCTGGGAACTCTAAAATAGCATTCTCCAAAGCACGTAGCGTTTCTACGTCAAGGTCGTTGGTTGGTTCATCTAGTAGGATAACGTTACCACCTGCTTTTAATAGTTTAGCTAGATGTAAACGGTTGCGCTCACCACCAGAGAGTTCTTTAACGAACTTTTGTTGGTCATTACCTTTGAAGTTAAAGCGCCCAACGTATGCGCGGCTCGGTATCTCAAAGTTACCAATTTTCAAGACATCCTGACCATCAGCAATTTCTTGGAAAACCGTGTTATTCTCACCCATATCGTCACGGAACTGGTCAACGGTTGCCAGCTCTACGGTATCACCAACTGTGATTTCACCCGCAGTTGGTTGTTCTTGACCACTTAGCATTTTGAATAGCGTTGACTTACCGGCACCGTTGGCACCGATGATCCCAACAATGGCACCCTTAGGCACAGTAAAGCTTAAATCATCGATGAGTACACGGTCGCCAAAGCGCTTATTAAGGTGGCTTACTTCAATCACCTTGTCACCTAAGCGCGGGCCAGGTGGAATGAATAGCTCATTAGTTTCATTACGTTTTTGGTAATCAGATTGCTGCATCTCAGTGAACTGAGCCATACGCGCTTTAGATTTAGCTTGGCGACCTTTCGGGTTAGAACGGACCCATTCCAACTCTTTCTCAATGGACTTTTGGCGCGCTTTTTCTGACTTTTCTTCTTGTTTCAAGCGTGCATCTTTTTGCTCCAGCCAAGAGGAGTAGTTACCTTCCCAAGGGATCCCATGACCGCGGTCAAGTTCTAATATCCAACCTGCAACGTTGTCTAAGAAGTAACGGTCGTGGGTAATCGCAACGACTGTGCCTTCATAATCATGTAAGAAGCGCTCTAGCCAAGCAACAGACTCAGCATCCAAGTGGTTGGTTGGTTCGTCAAGTAGCAACATGTCAGGTTTTTCTAGTAATAGGCGACAAATTGCAACACGACGACGTTCCCCCCCTGACAAGTGCTCTATTTTGGCGTCCCATTCAGGTAAACGAAGTGCATCAGCAGCACGCTCTAGTACATTATCAATGTTGTGACCATCGTGAGCTTGAATAATCGCTTCTAGCTGGCCTTGCTCTTTGGCTAAGGCGTCAAAGTCTGCATCTTCCATTGCATATTCAGCATACACTTCATCCAGTCGGGCAAGCGCATTTTTAACTTCGCTGACCGCTTCTTCAACAGTTTCACGTACCGTCTTGCTTTCATCAAGTACAGGTTCTTGTGGCAAGTAACCTATTTTGGTGCCAGGTTGTGGACGAGCTTCGCCTTCAAACTCTTTGTCGATACCAGCCATGATACGCAGTAGGGTCGACTTACCCGCACCGTTTAAACCAAGAACACCAATCTTAGCGCCTGGAAAAAAGCATAAAGAAATGTCTTTTAAGATGGTTCTTTTAGGTGGCACAACTTTGCTCACCCTTGACATTGTATAAATATATTGAGCCATGAGGTTCCAATTATTTGATTATATTGTTTGGCGTTATTTTAGTGAATGCAAAGCGTTGGAGCAATGTTTTAGCTCAATTACTCTGCCAAAGGTATGAACTGCAAAGAGCAAACCTAAGACAACATTATTATTTTACAAATGTGTATTAGTTGTGTGTTTTTCAATCGGTAATGAAGGCGAGGGGTGATAAGGCGTAACTTTATAATAATAGGTCATATTTGACCTGTTTTAGGGGCAAGAAAACGGTAAGATTAGCTTACATTGAGAACAATTTTTTAGACAGATTGTAAATAAATACCAAACAGAGCAAAACGAAACTCAGGCGAAAATATCAGCAATTTATGTTTAGCAAACTTTGTGAATCATTTTCGTAATTCAATGCTCCAAAGAGTTGGTAATTAGCCAATAGTAAAGTCTGCTTAGTTGGTACCTAGGGAACGTACCAAGAAAAAAGGCATTCTTTACTGAAGTTTGGCTACCGCTCAATTGTACGGTCTCGTTGCATGTACTCGATGGTTGTTTAAGCCGCCGCAGTCACACACCACCAGCGATGATTTAGTTAATTAAGAAATTAAAGGGAACAGTACAGTAATGAATCAATCACCTTCCAAGCCTGCAAGAATCTTTACAACCAGAAAAACCCCGCGTGGCGGAGAAATCTTGCGCTTTGCACGCCAATTGCGTGGCTATACCCAGGCGGAATCTGCGGCGAGCTATGGAATTGAAGAACGCACATTAAGGCGTTGGGAGAACCGTGAGTTTGACCCCAAATGGAACGACGTTATCAGCCTAGTTGAAGACGTGTATTTACTTGATATTTTAGAAGTTATAGGAAAAATCAATCATGACGACACACATAACGATTAAACAAGTTCGAAGTGCTTTGAAGCGTTGGGGAAAGTTCTGGCAATCCAGAGAATATGGCAAAGGTTTTAAGCGCAGCTCGATGAGTGATTCATCAGGTCGACCAACGGGCGGTGCGATGGGGGCTGACGCGATGTCAGTACCGCAAGAAATTGAGTTAATTACCCAGCTAGTAGCAGCAATGAGGCCTGAATGTATACGCGCTATTCGCGCGCGCTACTTAATGTCTGGCACATTGGCTGATGCTGCAAAGTTAGTTGGCTTTGACTCAAAACGTTCAGCAGAGTTTTGGTTAGTCAAAGCTGAACGCAGTTTGTTGGTCGAATTCTCGACCAACCTTAATAGTGTATAAGGGGTAACTATGTCGCTGATGATCACGGTCGAACAGATCAAAAAGCACGAAGGGTACAAGCAGTACCCTTATTATTGTACAGGAGGCAAACTGACCATTGGGTATGGTCGTAATCTCGATGATAACGGTGTCGGTGAGGAAGAAGCCGAGCAGTTATTAGCCCATGATGTACAAGAGGCCAGAGCGGGCGTTAAGCGTCGTATTGATGTGAGCAAGTGCAATGAAGCGCGTATGGCTGTACTGATTAACATGGCATTTAACTTAGGCCTAAATGGATTAATGGGTTTTAAGAAAATGCTTACGCATGTTGAGCGGGGTAACTTCGAGCAAGCAGCACTCGAGATGCTTAATAGCCGTTGGGCAAATCAGGTGCCAAATAGAGCCAACGAACTTGCGAAGCAAATGCTGACAGGGGAGTGGCAATAATGGGGTTATTGGCGAAACTATTTGGCAGTGCGACGCAAGACCCTATTCAGACGGTCGGAAACATCCTCGATGAGCTGTTTACTAGCGAAGAGGAAGTGCTTAAACAAGATTTGCTTAAAGCACGCTTAGTCGCCAAATCAGCTCAAGTACAAGCAAAGATCAACGCACTAAGTGCATCGCACCGAAGTGTTTTTGTTGCAGGTGCTAGGCCCTTCTTATTATGGGTATGTGGCTTTGGCTTTTTGTTTTCATTCGTCATTAATCCAATATTACAATGGCTTTGGCCTGATGTGGGGGCGCCGCAATTGCCTTTAGAGGTGATGCTGGAGTTGACTTTAGGTATGTTGGGTTTGGCTGGGCTGAGAACGTTTGAGAAAGTGAAGGGAGTTGCCAAGTGAGTCAACCAGAGCATTGGCAAATGAAAAAGGAACTCAATTTAGCCCATATTATTACCACGGTTACATTGCTGGTATCAGGAATTCTCTATTTGGGAGATTTAGACAAGCGTATTACCACTAACACGCAAGAGCTGTCTCATTTAAAGCAGATCCGCAATGAAGACCAAAAACGAATTGAAAAGCGATTAGATTCAATAGATAAGAAACTCGATACCTTACTTGGCAGCAATCTGCGTCAAGACTAAGTATCAACTTGGTGTTTCACCACTAAACATCACCCTGTAATTCTTCTCACATGAGTGTGCGCAATAAAGCACACGGCACCGAGTTTTCCATTAAGGAGTAATCTGTGAACAATGCAATTGAGCTATCACGCTTGGCGGTGCCAGATGTGATTGAAAGCTTAGAATTTGAAACTATTTATCAGCAAATGCAAAACGCGCTGCTAGAGGCAATACCCGCGTACACACAACTTGAGTCAGATCCTGCGACTAAATTGCTGGAAATTGCCGCAACCAGAGAGCTGTTGTTGCGCCAGCGTATCAACGACGCCGCACGCTCAGTGATGGTGGCTTATGCGCAAGGCAAAGATCTTGATCATCTGGGCATACTGTTTGGCGTAAAACGCTCTGAAAATGAAAGTGATGAGCGATATCGTGCTCGTATTCCTCTGTCTTTAGAAAGTCACAGTATGGCAGGCACTATGGGGGCATATGAGTATCAAACCATGGCTGCAACGCAAGGCGTAAAAGATGTTTACGTGTATTCGAGCCAACCAGGTGTGGTGGATGTAAAGGTACTTCCTCAACAAGGTGCGGATCCCATTGAAGTGATCAGTCAAGTGAGAACTCATCTAAATGATGAAGATATTAGGCCGCTTACAGACTTGGTCAAGGTGCACCAAGTAGTGCCCAAGAAATACCAGATCAAAGCCCAAGTTTACCTCAACGAAATCGCTGATAAGGCGCAGGTAGATGAACAAGTCAACAGCAAGTTAAAAGCCTTTATTTTCGAGCACTATAAATTGGGACAAGAAGTTCCCCAGTCGGGGATCATCGATATGCTACATCAAGCTGGCGTACGTAAGGTAAAGCTGTTAACGCCGGATGATGACATAACATGCCAGATTGACGAAGCCGCCATTGCAGATTCAATCAACATTGAATACTTGTAGGAGTGATTGATGTCAAAAACACAAACGGTTGATGAGTTTCAGTCTTTACTGCCGCCAAACGCCAGCGGGTTTGAGCAAGCACATGAGCGTGCCAGTCACTTTAGTCCAGCTAAATCAATTCCTGATTATGTGGCAAAACACTGGGATCCAGAGACTTGCCCTGAATCGCTGCTACCTTGGCTTGCTTGGAGCTTATCAGTTGATGAATGGGATGAGCAATGGCCTACAGAAGCAAAACGTACGCTTATTCAAAACTCAGTAACGATTCACAAACATAAGGGCACCGTGGGGGCGGTAAAACGCGCTTTAGCTTCACTGGGTGTTGTGATGGAGTTTTTTGAATGGTTTGAAGACGTTGACGATGCGGTATTAGTGCCAGTACACAGCAAAGAACCCAATACATTTACCTTTATTGCGTGGGCCAACGAACAGGCATACACCAGTCAAACCATCACGTTATCGAAGCAGTTGTATGATGATATATATCGAGTAACAAATCATACCAAGCCCCAGCGCGCCCACTTTGACTTTTTGGTCGGCGTAAAAATGAATAGTGGGCTAGCCGTTGCCTCAACCAGCAGTGCCTTACAAGTAGGGCGGTTTAACTACGATACCGTACCGGTAAAAGCTGCGCCTAGTGAAATAACCGCGGGCTTAACGGTGGCAAGCCAAAGACGCTTTGGGGTAAATCGCCAACATGGATTTACTCAGGCTGTTGAAGGTCGCACACAAAGCACCATAGGTGCAGCAGTCCACCTTACTAATCAGCGCCACAGTGTTGCGCGATTCTATATGCAAAGCCCGCAAAAGCTTCCGGCTGGTTGTTATTACTTACAATCGGGCCTTGCGGCGGGTTGTCATTTCAATAACCGACGCATGAGCGTCGGGCGCTTTTATTTACATCCAACTGAGTAGTTAGCGGCTATACGCATTTGGTTAACGTATACACATTGCCTAGCGGCACGAAAAGATAGGTGTAATTTACCACTCGGCATGCCGTGTAACTGCTTTATTTCTATCGTAAAAGGAGTAAGTGCAGTGAGCACAATCTTACGGCCAACGATTACCACCGCCGGATTGGAGGCGGTGTTTAATTCAGACAAAAATGGCTTTCAGGCCAAAATTAGCAAAATCGGTTTAGGGACGGGGAATTATACCCCAGACCAAAGCCGCAGCGCGTTGCAATCAGAAGTACACCGCATTTCAGTTGCCAGCGGTGAATACAAAGGCAATTCGCAAATTCATATGAGTGTGATTGACGACACCAGTCACAACTTTTGGGTCAACGAAGTCGGCTTTTATCTAGAAGATGGCACCTTGTTTGCCGTCTATTCAAGCCCAGACAAGCCGATAGCTTATAAATCAGCCGAAGTAGATTTATTGCTGGCCTTTGACTTGGTGTTAACGGGGGTGCCAGCAGAATCCATTACCGTGATTGACCAAGGGGTCAATCTCAACATTCTGATAGCCCCTGAGCTTGCCAAACTAGGAGCAGCGCAAATCGGCAACATGGCTCGTCACCTCAAGCAAAAATTTGCTTTGATGGATGCGGGTGTACTTTAAATAATAAATATCAAATAGTAAGAGAATAGGAATTGAACATGACATGTAAGCACACGTCTACCTTGGCAAAGCAAGCCGTACAAACATTAAATGATGCCAAAACGCAGCATCAGCACGCCTTGTGCAAAGATGCTCGCAACAACGCCTATCAGCGAGAAGTGGATGGGTTAGCATTTAAATATTTAGCGACTTGTGCGCAATATGGAGAGCATCACGCACTTTCTCTTCATGCGAAAGAGTCATGGCTAGGTGCAAGAAGGGCTGTGCAAGCGAGATATCCTAAACCTGACTATTGATATTGCAAAGAGTTGATTATTCAACAAGTAAACAAGCAAACCCACTTAGTGGGTTTTTTTGTATTTGAAAATATTACAAGGAAATTTCATGGCTTTAGAGCAAGATATTGGCCGGTTGATAGATTCAACCGATCGATTAACTGACACGGTAGATGGCAAGATTTCAGAGATCACGACCACGCTGAACCAAAAATCACAGGAGATAGACAGCAAGCTATCTGCGAAAGAGCAAGCGGTGGATGCGAAAATTGCGAGTTTTCAAAAAGCGTTGCCACTTGCGCCAAATAACCTGTCAGATACCAAACTTTTTTCAAAAATTAATGCAGACCATCCAGAAGGTACAGTGGTTGATGTGATGCAGTCACACTCAGCACCATGGAGCTGCTTTTATTATAAAGGTACTGAAGGAACTACCACAGTCACCAAGCTAGGTAATAAAATGCTTGCGGAGCATGGGCTGGATCCCAACTCTGAGTTTCATAGGGCTTTAGGCAATTACCGCTCTGATATTGATAGTTATTATGGCAGCAACTTCAAAATCCTATTGTTCGATGTGGATTTAACCAAGGGAAGAACTGATGATCCTGAATCGGGCCGGCTGTTTGTTTTGAACCAAGGATGTCCAACTTTTACAGGTTGGAGCAAAGGTGAGTTTCTAACCCAAGCAAACTGTTGGGTGAATGTGTTGGAGCAATCTGGCAGCTTAGCATTTTATCCATCACAGAATCGCTCTGCAACTATACGAGTCGGTGCTAATGACGTAGGTAAAGGATGGCAGTATAAACATGCTGTTCGTCACGGTTGGGGCGGATGCCACCAACCATTTTTCGGAGGCCTTGGCAAAATGAAAGTAGCTATTGCGCTACCTTACGTCGGTACTGGTGATCATGGTGATAACTTCATTTGGGCTGATAGCGTCGGCCATCCATATTCTCACACCGGTCCTGCAAATGAAGAGGGAGCATAATCATGGCGGTATTAAAACAAATTTCAACGCAAACAATTTTTGCAGGTGGCGTTAAAGATGCAGTTCATGCCGCACATATCGCAAAACAAGCGGAAGTTGCAGCGGATGACTATGAACTCATTTTTGATGAGCAAGAAATACAAGCGTTAAGACGCACACAATATAGCCAAGAAAGTGACTACCTATTTTTTGACTATATGGCAGCAGTGACAGAGTTTGGTGAGACTTCACCAGAAGCTGTTGCTGCCAAAGATGCATGGTTGGCAAAGCGAAATGCCATTAAAGAGACCTACGCTAAACCAGAATAACTCTATTTAAACCACACAAAACCCGCTTTTAAGCGGGTTTTTTATTTTTAACCCTGCCAGTTTAGCAGTATGGCAAGTCCATTAGTTGGAGAACAAAAATGGCTTTAGAACAAGATATTGCCAAATTAATCGAGGCATCTAATGACCTCACTACAGTAGTAGATAACAAAATTGTTGATATAGATGCCAAAGTGGCAAGTAAGAGTGCAGAAGTTGACTCTCTTATTACCAATACCAACAATAAAGTAGACAGCAAACTCGATCAGCTTGCAGTTATTGGGAACGGAGGTTATGGCTCACGTGCTATTAATGTTGCTAACTTTTTCACCAATGATTCAGGCGTGACTAACCTACACTTTAAACTGCCTTTTAACGCCGCAACAGACCATGCCATGTTTCATCTACATATAAAAGGCTATGCATACGGAGAGGGAAAAGTAGTAGACGCAACTATGGTCGGTTATTGCTACAAAGCCGTGGAAGATGTCATAAACATAGATGCTGTGGGCACCCACGCTCCGCATGTATACAAAGGTTCTGATGGCCATATTTATGGTCGCTTAAGCTTTTCTAATCAATACTATTTGACTGTTTCTGTAGACACCATGCGTGTAGGCAATGGTCGTTTGTATAAACACGGCGACATTGAAATTATTCGTTCACAACAAGAAACTTTATAAGGAATATTATGATGGATACGAATATCGCAACATTGGTGTCACAACAGCAACAAGCAGTCATTATTGAAAAACAGCAAAAGCAATTCTTGCGCGGCAAAATAGACCAACAAGTCGCAGACAGTGACTCAGTGCTCGGCACCACCTCAGATACCACACATATCTTGCTCAATGAACTCAGTGGCTTTATTAACAAGCTAAGTCAAGCGCAAAGCCTTGCTGAAATGCGCGCCTCAACCGAGTCGTTAAAGGCGGCGATTGGCAGTATTGAACAGCAAGTCACGGATGGCAGCCTAGAGTTTCCTTATCAAGTGAAAGGGCAAGCTCAAGTGGTGGATGAAATTTGCGCAAGAGCACAAGGCGTAAGCCAAATATTAAAGCAAAGCTAACATCACAAAGTGGCAGTAAAACGGGAGGCAATAGCCTCCCGTTTTGCATTGTGCATATTTACTGCGTGACGAAGCGCCAGAACACGAGGTATTCCCCCACTTAGGTGGAGTGCTACATAATGCCGGTTGTAAAGCCTTATATTCATTAACCACAAAGAATGGTTTGTACTATCTACAATTTAACGGCAGCGAACTCAAGCAACCCAATGGCAGAGTCGGTGTTAAAGGGTGAGCTAGAAATGAGTATTTGATCCCGTATGAGCCGACGTCTTGGGGTGATGACAAGCGCATTGCACTGCTAGACGGTGAAAATGTTAAAACTGACTTTAATGGCAATAGCGTCAGCGCATTTTGTCATCACACCCAGTTTCCTATCGGTATCGCCAGCAACTAACCTGTGGCATTAAGGGCTGCAGCAGGCAGCCCTGTATCTTTTAAAGCAGGGCAATTTTGCCCGTTTTTTTTCCTAACCAGTTGACACACTTTCCGTATTGTTGGAGCAGCCAGTATTTTGCGCAGCTCTGCCCTAATTCAACGCCCCACAATTATCAAAGTTCAACTTAATGCAATTTAAACATTCATAATGTTACTTATCAGGAACCACTATGTCTCAATCTACATCACATAAATTCTACCTCGTAGAAGAAACAGAATATGGCGTTACGCCAGCCACAGCTCAGTTTATTGAAGTGCCAATCACCGGTACTACGTTGGGCTTAACTAAAAACACTAGTCAGTCGAACACTATCCGTAGCGACCGTCAGATCTCAGATTTTAGAGACGGCACACAACAAATTGGTGGCGACATTAAAGCAGAACTACAATGGCAAGCCATCGACATGTTGCTTGGAGCAGCGTTATGCGGCCAGTGGGAAGCCGACAAGCTGAAAAGTGGCACAACTCGCCGCAGTTTCAGTATTTTGCGCCACTTCACAACACTCTCAGCAGCAGACAAACCATATCAGCTGTATCGTGGTATTGAGTTGAATAACATCAATATTCAACTCGGCACGGAAGGGGTGACAACAGCAACGTTCAGCGCAGTGGGTAAATCGGTGGAAGCACTTTCTGAATTACCAGTTGGCGCTACATTGCAAGCAACTGCGCCAGTACCTGCGGTAGATAGCTTTAACGGTCAGGTGACAGAAGGCGGCGAAAATCTAGCGGTTGCTACTGAACTTGGCTTCACCCTTGAAAATGGTATTGAGCCGCGTTTTGTCATTGGCTCTAACGAAACAATTCGCCCATCAATCGGCCTATCAAATCTGACCGGCACTTTGGGTGTTTATTTTGAAAACCACGCGCTACTTGAGAAGTTTTTTACAGGTGAGCAATCAAATATCAGTTTCTCAATGACAGACCCTACAGGCAATCAATACATTGTAACCGTGCCAAACCTTCGCTACACGGGCGGTCAACCTGACGTAGAAAGTACCGGTGCGATCATCGTGTCATTGCCATTCCAAGGCTTACTGTCAGAAGCAGAAGGCACTAACCTAATCATCGAAAGGAAAGCAGTAGCATGAGCATGATGGAAGACTTTTTCACCAGAGAAAAAGCCAACGAAGGCATTAAAATACCGCTCACATTACCTGATGGGTCAGTCTCTGATCATTACATAGTGGTACGTGGTATTGACTCGGATGCGTTTAGAGATGCAGAAACACTAGCAAAGCGTAATGCCATGGCGTTTGCTGCCATTGAAGATGAAGCTGAGCGTGCAGCTGCATTTGCTGATGAGCGTTTGGGGCTAATTGCGGCGTTGGTGGCTGATTGGTCATTTGATGAGCCATGTGAGCTTGAAACCGTTAAAAAGTTTTTACATCAAGCACCACAAATTTGTGAACAAGTAGACAAAGTTGCGGCCAAACGCGCGCTTTTTTTCGCCAAAGGGTTGAGCAGTTCGCCGACTACGCAAAAAGCGAGTTCCAACTAAATACCATACCCAAAGGCGCACGCTTAACCCGTAAACAAGCGCTTAAACAGGTCTGGAAAACCACAGGTCATAAGCCAGCCGAACTGGCAGAGCAAGTCGCTCTGCCAGATGAGCTGGCTTATTTATGGCACTGGTATTTAGAACTGAAAAGCGACAATCCTCTCAATTTTACCGAGATTTACCACTGGTCATCCCTAACGCGTAAACGCCTCCGTTCCTGGGAGGTTGATCTTTTGCGCTCAATAGACCGCATTTATTGGAGTGTCATGCATGGCAACGAACGCTGAGCTTTCCCTATCGTTACTTATTAAAGAATCTACCATCGCAACGCGTGAACTCTCAAAGCTGGAAGAGCAATTAAAGAAAACCACCAAAGTCGGTGAACAATTTGCGGACAAAGTTAATGACGCTAAGAAGTCGCTAAATGATTACGTAAAAGGCATGCAGTTATCTAGAAAAGCTTCTGCCAGCTTTGCGAAAGACACCAACGCATCGGGAAAAGCTTTCAATGGATTGATTAAAGACCTAGACGGTGCTGGTAAAACGTTTACTCGCTTATCGACACGATTAGTGAAATCTGGCAAGTCTGTAACTGGCTTCAACACCCAAGTGAATGATTCATTCGCATCGCTATCGCTACGGTCAGCGTCTGCTTCTCAGCAATTATCTGTTTTAGAACAAAAATTTAAGAAAAACGTGCGTGCCGGTAATGACTTTAACAAGGCGCTTACCAGCTCACAAGGTGCAGCACTCACTAAAGGCAACAACAAGTCTGGAAAATTTAACAAGCGAAGTGGAGCTTCAGGAGGTGCACTCAGAGCTGTCGCAGCACCTGTGACAGCGGTTGCTGGAGCCGCTGTTGCAGTAGGGGAGCAGGTTGTAGAGGTTAGTAAGCAGTTTGAAACACTTGAAGCACGGATTGCAACGGTTGCCTCTAGTTCGCAAAAAAGTAAGGAAATATTTGCCAATTTAAAGGATATGGCAGAGGCAACACCACATAGTATTGAGCAAACCAGCAATGCGTTTGTAGCTTTATATAATAATGGGTTGACGCCTACACAAAATGCCATGACAGCGTATGGTGATATTGCCAGCACGCTTGGTATGTCGATCGAAGAAGTCTCTGACTCGGTGATTAATGCGACCTCTAACCAAGCAAAAGTTCAGCAAGATGCATTTGCAAACTTAGGTGTTACAGCGGTCAAAAACGGCGAATTACTTACCCTGACATACAATGGTGTTACCACCAACATCAAGGACAATAGTGAAAACATTCAAGCTTATCTGACTGAGCTTGGTCAGAATAATTTTGCCGGTGCCATGGCCAAAGAAATGGATACCATGGGAGGCAGAATTGAGCGGTTTGGATCGGAATGGGACGAATTATTCCTCAATATTGGAAATGCAGGCGTTGGTGATGTAATCAAAGACTCAATCTCGCTTGCTACTTCCGCATTAGATGAGTTTAACTCGATGCTTGCCTCTGGCGAGCTTGCAGGGCACCTCGGAGCCATAGCCAAAGCCTATAACCTAGATGCAGTCGCCGAAGCATTCTCAAGTACTTTTGATGGCATGGGGGCTGATGTTGAACAAGCGTTAGATTTCATTGGCAAAGCTATGCTTCATTTACCAGCAAATGGGCAAATGCTGGTGGATATGTTGCAAGTTCACTTGAAACAACTGCCTGCTCATGCGCAGCTATATGGAGCCCAGTTTAAGGCGTATTTGGTCGAACAGCTCGATATGCTGTTAGGGAAAGCAGGTATCATCGGAAGTGAGCTGCTTGATAAACTCAATCCATTTGATGGTGATACGTTTAACTATGACGCCGCCACTGATGCATTCGAGGCACAAGCACAGGCACGAGCTAGAGCTTCTGAAGATTTATTTACAGCTCAAGAGCGTGCTATTGCCAAGTCAAAAGCCAGCAGCTTTGAATTAATACGAAAAGAAAGAGATAAGTCGATTGCAGCGGTTGAAGCTGAAATTGATAAAGCAAAGGAGCTGCGTAGTGAATACGACAAGGCAAATACCGAACGCCAAAAAACTTTTAAGAATGCGTCAACCAATACGCAGTTAGGGTTGAAACCAGCGGCGATTGGCACTTCTGAAGGTGCGGCCAGCTCAGGGTTAGACAAAGTAAATATATCCACGCAATCGAATGATTCCTCTAATGAACTTAGTCAACAGCAAACACAACTTCAAGAAAGTTGTGAGCGTCAACTACAAACCGTTACCGATGCAGAAAACCTACAAACTCAAACTCAGCTAGCGTTGATTAAAGAGCGTAACGGCAAAATCCTAGAGCTGGAAAGACAAAAAAATAGCCAGTTAGCAGATGAAGCGTCTGGCTTTATGTCGAACCTACAAAACCTAGGCAATACACTCAATGCAGATTTAACGAACCCTGAAAATGTAGAAGCCTCGGTGCAGGCGATGGTTGAGGCATATGAGTCAGGTAAAACGCTTATTGATGAGCTGTTTTATGAATCCGATGATGAAGGTGAGTCAGCTCAAAGCGGTGAAGATGAAGTTGCTGCTTTAGAAGCGCAAAATGAAACTAAGGTGGCCGCAACACAAGCGCTTGCTGAACAACAAGCGCAGATAGAAGTTGAGCAAACCAAACAAAAATCCAAAGCCATGGCTGACATTGAACGAGAGCAGCAATCGCAAAGGTTGAGCCAGGCATCTGACTTTTTCGGTGGTGTGGCAAGTGTGGCAGCAGCGTTTGGTGGCAAGCAATCCAAAGCAGCAAAAGCCGCTGCAATCGCACAAACCACCATCAAAACTTATGAATCAGCGACCAATGCGTACGCCTCTTTAGCGGGGATACCGTATGTTGGGCCTGCACTTGGTATTGCAGCGGCGGCCGCTGCTGTTGCTGCGGGTATGGCGAATGTTCAAGCGATTAAGTCAACGAATTACTCGGGCGCTTACGACCACGGCGGCTTAATTCCTGCCGGTAAAATCGGTCTTGTGGGTGAATATGGCCCAGAGCTGATAGCGGGTCCTGTGAATGTCACCAGTCGCCGCACTACAGCTGGTTTGAACACCTCATCAACTAGCGCAGAGCAAGCACCACAAAATATCGACAAATCAGTCAAATTTAATTACGTCATCAATGCCAATGATAGCGACGCAGTCGCGCAAGTTATGAAGCGTGAGCGCGCCAAAATCATGCAAGATGTACGCTATGCAATGGAGTCAGGAGAATGGGATTAACCGCCTTAACACAGATAGCCAAGGCTAAAATTTCCTCGGAAACAAAAAGCTTAGTAACCAAAAATAAATACAGTTTTGCTCGGCAAGTACGTCAGTTGGGCCAGCCACAACGCTGGCGTATTAAGCTGACATCTGCCGCGATGCCATATCAACAAGCGATGGCGGTGTACGCCGAAATCGCAAGTCTTGATGGGGTGTTTGAGAAAACATTTTTGCCAAACCCATTACCTCAAATTGGCAGCGTGGTGAGTGCCTTCACGGCGCAGTCTCTACAACAAGGCGAAAGTTCTGTTCGAGTGGGAGTCAGTGCTAAAGCTGACGGTGTGGCCTTTGGTGCCGGTGATTTTATTCAATTTGCTAATCATCACAAAGTGTATCAAGTCACCGGCTATAACAGCGATGCTGAAATCATCCATTTTTATCCGCGGCTTAAGAGTAACGTTGCTGGTAACACCGCTATCCACTGTGGTGAGCAGGTGAATTTTTTGGTCTATAGCGATGATGATGACACGGAGATCTCTATCTCTGCAGGTCGTCCCGTTCCCGTAAATGTGGAGCTAGTAGAGGTAATGCAATAATGTCAACTCAGTTAGCACAAGCGCTGGCGGGGGATTATCAGTTTTGTCACCTACTCGAAATCAGTTTTGACTGGGGAAAAATCTACATGACCGATGCTGATGAAGACATCAGCTATAACGGCAGTATCTATCTGGCTGGCATGTTTAAGCGCTTTAGCTCGGTTAAGCATAGTAGTGGTATTCGAATTGGTGATCTTAGGTTGGATTTTAATGCCTTAGACCCCGCGGTCGTTGCACTGGGGCTGGGTGAAAAGTGGATGAACCGTCGTATCGACCTAACCAAGCTGGTGGTAACAGATGGCCCTGTTGGTCGTTTGCCCTTGTATCAAGGTCTTATTTCGAAAATGAATACTGACTCCGCAGGCTCGCTCAGCTTCACTGTCAGCTCAATTTGGGCGGACTTTGAAAAATCAGCAGGCAGACAAAGTAACACCGTTAGCCATCAAAAGTTTTTCCCAAGTACCGATCCATTTGAACATACACCGTTTTTAAATGACTCCATTCCGTGGGGGAAAGAAGGTAACGGTACTGTGAGATCAAAATCAGCAACACCAACAGATGAAACACCAGCATCTGGTGATACTCTTCCAAGGCCTTAATATATGGGTATTTTAAATAAAATCTTTAAGTTAGTTGGCTTAGACTTAGAGCCTAAAGTTGAGCCAAAAGTCAGAGGGGTCGATTTTAGTGTCCCAGCAACCGATGATCACATCCCTGTTTTTTACGGTGAAACCAGACGTACAACCGGGACTGTCATTTATCGTGCAACGAATGACACGGACGGCGATGAAGTAAAAAATGAATTACTTCATTTGATCATTGTGTGGGGGGAAGCCAATGGTTGTACTGTAAAACAAATATATATTGATGATGAGGCTATCACCTCCGCAAAATTTGACGATGAGGACGGTAGACGTTGGGCGTATGCTCGTCATAGTCACGGCTCTCAGTACAGCGACCCGATTTTAAATCGCAGTGGTTGGGAGCCAAGCTTTAATCATCCACAAGGGTTGTTATACAGCTATGTACGACTAGAAATGGGGGCAAAAGACCCCATTTTTAATGCCCGACCCAATATCACGGCAGACATTGAGCAGGTATCCATTTATGACGTGCGTACTGCCCGCCAAAGTGCGTGTGTTTCAAACCCTGCATTGCAACTGTATGACTATTTGACCGACAGCCGTTATGGCAAAGGGTTGAGCTCATCGCAGATAAACGTAGAGAGCTTTAAAACCGCAGCAACCATGTGCGACTTGTTGGTTGAACGTTACCCGGGCAGCCCCAAAGCGCCTCTTTATACCTCAAATGTGCGTTTGGATACCAGTAAGTCAGTTAAAGCCAACTGTGAGATGTTACTGACAGCCATGCGTGCAAGCTTGCCTGTGGTCAATGGCAGACTAACCTTGGCGCTTGAAACCGATAAAGCGCCGGTCGCTTGGCAGGCAAATGAACAGACCATCGTCAGTGAAATAACGGTTACCGATGCCTCGAAAAAGGACCGATTTAACCAAGTATCGGTACAGTATTACGATGAAACGCGTAACGGCAAACTACAGGATGCGGTATTTCCTGAAAAAGACAGTGAACTGGATACGCTGTGGCTAAGTGAAGATAACGATATTCGCCTTAGCAAAAGGATTAAAATTGAAACCCTAAACAATTACTACGAAGCGTTGCGTATTGCGGAATTTATCGCCCGTAAAAGCCGCGAGCAACTTAGCATTAAGTTTACTGCGCGGGATGATGCCGCACTGCTTGCGATTGGCGACATCATCAGGGTAACAGATGAAGTACTAGGATTTGAGCAAAAACCGTTTGTGCTCAGCGACATGACACTCAATAGTAACGGTGAAGTTGACTTGAGCATGGTTGAGCATCAGCCCAGCCATTACACTTGGTTACCCGGTGCAAGACAGCCCACGATTCCAGACACCATCTACAATTCTCGCAAACCTAACCCGCCCTCAGAGCTGCAAGCGAGCGTCAGTGAAGATCATAAATTACTGATTGAGTGGCAGTCTGCGCTGGAGGACTTTGAATACAAAGTAATTCGTGATGGTAAGGTCATCAAGGCAGGCGACACCCTGTTGCATGAGATTGAGCTGGCTTTGGATGCAGGAGACTATGAGTTTCAAGTTTTTGCTGTGAACGCTTTAGGCTATCGCAGCAACGCGGCATCGCTACTGTTTAGTGTTGATGTACCCGCAGTGCCAAGCGTAGAAGTAACCTCTGTGACCCCAACTAGTGTGGTGCTATATGCAACCACCGAAGGTGCGGGCTTACTCACGAACTATGAATGGCAGTTTGCCGGTGAAGGTGAACAAAGAAACGTTATATCACAAACCTTAACGGTCTCTTCATTGCTGCCAAATACCCGCTACGAAGGGCAAGTGCGCACGCTCAGTCCAGCGGGGAAAAGTGACTGGCATACCTTCTCAGTTACGACCGCCGAGCAGGGGACTTACGAGCGCAGTGTGGTGCTGGCGTTTGACCTCAGCCAGCAACCACACTGGCTTGGTACAGGCGTGTCTTGGCAACCTGAGAATATGGTCAACCAGGTGCGAGTGTCACTAATAGACTTAGCAGCGCAAACAGAGCTTGCTTATCAAACCTTAGAAGTGGTTTTAAATGATAACGGAGTCATGGTTGCGCAGCTTGGTGATGAGCAGGCCAACCTCACAGACAGCGAATTGTCTATTGAGTTTGATGGTCAACAAACCAGTAACTTGACTGTCACTGCAACCCATGAAATGCAAGTGGTCAGACAGACCTTTATCGTCACAGGGTTAAGTATTAGCGAAATAAGGGAGACACAGGCACACATCGCAGAAATTGACGCGCTTGCAAATACCATCTTAGAACAAGCGCTTAATACCGAACAAATTTTTGATGCAGACCTCACTAACACCTTACTGTTGGAGGCAAAAACTGACACCACCAATGCCAAAGTCGCAGAGGCGGCTGCGGCCCAAGCGGATGAAAACTTAGCAGTAGCAACGCGTTTTTCTGAGGTTGAAGCACAGCTTGGCGTCAACGAGGCTTATATTTCAAATGTGGAGCAAGCGCTAGCAACCACCGACCAAGCATTGGCAACGAGTATCAGTCGTGTGGAATCGCAAATTGATGACAATAAGGCACAAATTATTGGCGTTGAGCAGGCGCTGAGTACAGAGACGCAGGCAATCGCGACGAAGATTAGCGAAGTCAAAGCCCAAGTGGGTGATAACGCTGCCAACATTGTGGGTGTTGAGCAATCATTAGCAAGTACGGAGGAGGCGCTCAGCAGCAAAATTACGCAACTGACATCAACCGTTGCGGACAATCAGGCTCAAGTGCAACAGTACTATATTACCAAAGCGGATGCACAAAGCGCGGTTTCACAAGCAAAGACTGAGTTGCAAGCCAGTGTAGATCTCAATCGCGCATATCTGGATCAGACCTTTTATACGCAAGCACAGACAGATCGTGCTATTAGTCTTCGAGAAAACGTTGTGCGCTCAGAATTCGGTGAAAGTTTGAGTGATTTTAGAGATATAACCTACACCAAAGCGCAAGTTGACGGGGCTATAGCGTTAAATTCAAGCAACTTAACCGCAAAGTTTGATAAAAATATTGGTGATCTTGATGACGTCTATTTCTCACAAGCAGATGACAATGGTGCACTGGCCAGCTTTGTCAGAAATGTGAGTGTAACGACAGAGCAAGGCTCTGCGAGCGTGTTTCAACATATGAACGCGCAAGCAACAAGGTTGAATGACCAAGGCGAGGAGATTAATAGCTTATCAGCACGGGCTGAGATAGGGGTCGATGCCAATGGCAATGTGACAGGGATGACCATCACACCCGGTGAAGTAAGCTTTAAGGCTGGGGTTTTTAACTTGCTTGACAATGATAACAACTCAGCGGTCTCTTTCGATACAAGCTCTGGAAAATATCAATTTAATGGTCATATCAATGCGACAAGTGGGTCTTTTACTGGTCATGTTGAAGCAACGAGCGGCTCGTTTTCGGGTCATGTGGTGGCAAACAGTGGCACATTTAAAGGCAGAGTTGAGGCAACGAGTGGCTTTTTTTCGGGTCATGTGGTGGCAAACAGCGGCACATTTAAAGGGAGAGTTGAAGCTACCAGTGGAGAAATAAGTTCCGTCACATTACGTTCATGCACTTGGGATGCAGGGGGAAGCAGTACTATTTCAGCAAGCTCTGGGATGCTTGCAATTAGGCGAGATGGGGTAATTAATACAAGGTTTTTGGCCGAAGGAGAAGGATTTCTAAGAAAATTATTCATTTATAATAATGGAAGGAGTGATGAATGGGGCTTAAATATCGAATACCATAAAAATGGTATTTATGTCGACCCGCGTGTCGACGATCCTGACAAAGCACCAAAATATTGGGCGCTTTATGCAAAAAATGGTGAAGTTGGCCCTCACACCTCAGCGCATGAAACCCTGCTGCCCAAAGCGCTCACCCCAGAACCAGGGGATATTCTGTGTGATGATGAACTGATGCATATTGCTAGTATCTCCAACGCCATTTGTACTGCCAAAATAAGTAGTACCCCGATGGATGTTACTGCCCGTGGCATTTATACCCGTCGTCGTAACCTAACGGACTCACAACCTGCTGGTTTGCAGGGGTTTGAAGAGTGGGAGCAGCTGGCTTATTTGTACGATGTGGCTTGCATCAACGCAGGTGGTGAAGGGGCCATGAATGTGTGCGGCGAAGGCGGCGACTTACAAACGGGCGATTTAATTTGTTCAAGCTCCATGCTTGGCAAAGGCATGCGCCAACCTACCCAAAGTGAAGAGCGTTACACCATTGCACAGGTGCGTCACAACGTCACTTTCGATTCCCCCGACCAAGTTAAACAGGTTGCTGTAATCTACAAAAGAGGATAATTATGGCCTACTCAATTGGCAAGGTTAGTGTTGTTAAAAACAACGCTACGATAGAGGGTGCCTATACACAATTTATCAGTGTGGCTAAAGCACAGCCCGGTGACTTGCTGTATATCAAACTCAATGGTCAAGACACTATTTTGCAAGTCAAGCAGGTGCTTAGTGATACCCAGTTGCAGCTTGCGATGTTAGACGGACAACCGTTTAACCCCACAAGCAGTGCAAGTGGTTTGCACTATGGTTTGATACAAAACTTTACGACAACGACCACAGCCAAACTAGCTAAGGGTATTGCGGATTTGCAAACCAAATGGCACTTGCGTGAAAGTCAGTTAACTGGCTGGTTTGTAAGTAGCGAAGATAGCCACTCAATCAGCAACTTTTTGGGTGAACAAACCACTATTCCCACGCCCACAAAAATAGCCCAGTTGGCACAGACAGCGATGACTGCCAGTGCTGATTTATCCACCATGGCGCAGGCCATTGCAGATAATAAGCAAAGTTTGGCAAGCGTTGATCCACGTATTACACAGTTTGATGAGCGCTATCCTCAGGTTATGGCTGCCCAACAAGAGGTGCTTAATAAGCGCAATGAAGTGGTGCTCGCCCATGATGAGGTGCACTTAAAGGCTGCGCAAGTGGCAGAACATACGGCGCAAGCAGCCACAACTGAGCAAACAGTACTGGCGCTACAGGGCGAGATTGAACAAGCTGCTCAGCAGGTTGAGCTTGATAAAACCCACAGCCAAGCTGCGGCAGAGCTGTGTGTTGTTGCGCAAAACCAAACGCAAAGCGATGCACAAACAGTCAATGCAGATAAAGCCGTAGTCACGCAGCTTAAAGCGGATATGAGTGTGTTAAATGATGCGCTCAATGTGGCCATCAGTGATGCACAGTCACACATTGCTAATAGCGCCGCGCAAACACAAGCGCACGCAACACAAACGCACAGTGACATTGCAAGTACCGCAAGTTCAGCCAAAGACGATGTAACACGCACCGCCGTCAACTTTAGCGAGCAAATCGCGCAGACCGAACAGCGCGTGCAAGGTCATGCTTTTAAAGCAATCAAGGCGTGCGATAGCAGTGTAATTGCACTGGATGAGGTGACACATATTGCCTCGTCAGTCAGTGCCGAACTAGCTGAGGCTATGGATGCGAAGTCCGCGTCACTTTCAGCAAACGAGGTAGTACAATTAGCGGCCCAAACAACCTCATTGGATGCAATACACAGCCAAGCATATGCGTCTTTGTGTGCGCTGGGCGCAAAGCAGCTTAGCGAGCAAAACAGCAAACTCAATACCGCACTCAATGGGTTGTTAAACAACACATTGAGCACTGAACAAATCAACGAATTATTCCCAATTTAGAGGTAATCATGAGCGAAGAACTCACAAACGCTGTCACGGCGCTGCAAAATGTCACTAACAAACATGAGCAGCTTAATGCCCAATACCAAGGCACGCATGACGCGTTGGCAGGCAACACTCAAGCCATGACAGACTGGCAAACCCAATCAGGCACGGTAGAGCTGACCGACCAAAACGGTAACAAACATACCACTCCCACCCTAAAATCTTTAGTTGCACAAGCGCAAAGCGTTAACCCGCACCCCGATGTAATGAGCAAAGCCCAGTTTGAAGCGCTTTGTCAGATGCGTAAGCAGCAATATGCGGGTTCAGGGTTTGTTGAGTGGGGCAAACACAATTCTGGGCATCCCAATATTAACGAAGGGCTGTGGCAGTATGTTGCTGCTGGTGCTGAGAACTCTCTAACACTGGGTGATATAGAGCAAAATACCTATACGGGTACATCTCGCTCATTTAATCCAATTGTTGTGATAGACGGTGTGCAACATGTTGTCGCGTATGTTGGTCGGCCAAATACACAAAACAGACCGACGTTTCCCCCAGCCCCTGACGGCACTAAAACCTATGACTCAGCAACTGGCACCGTTACCCAGCACAGCAATGCTGAGGTTGCTTTTGCTTCAGAGACGGACACTAACAAAGTTATTACCTCTCGCAAAGACTTGGTATTCTTAGAATCTTGGCATGAAAAAATTGCCGACAAAGATGTAGTCTTTCCACTGGGCAACGTACAATACGGCGTAAGTAGCTATGAAGGCATCACACTTTTAAACAACCTAGTTGCACAAGGCTACTCGGCATTTGGTGAATGGGACCAAAACACCAAAGGCTATGGTGTTAAATGGTCAACCCTGAGCGATGAACACAAAGCGGTGTTTTTAGGAGAACCTGAGCACAATATTTACTTTGACCCTAAAGCCAAAGCGTATATTCAAGTTAGATATCGGATTCGAGTAATTGAAGGGCATGGAGATAACTGGCCTGATGCAGTCAGCGCATCCAAAGGGATTAGCTCTATGGTATATAATCAAAATACGCCAGTAAAACCCAGAGCAAAGCTTGAAACCAGCGATGACTTTGGGGACTTCTCGGAAGGATATTTTCTACAAAAAAATCATTCATACAATCAAAGTAACACAGAAGTAGGTGAATTCATTGGAGGCACATCGCAAGGTTTACTCACATATTTAGCCCATGAAGGCTCAGTGTTTGCTATTCCAATTGCCCTTGTTCAACGCTTAAATCAAGGTGCTTATCATCCAACTTATAACCCTATGGGGGTTTGTGGTTTTGCAACGACAAGCAATCCTGATAGTCAATTACATTGCACTCAGTGGTATCAAAATGTTGTGACACAACCTACTAGCACAGTAGATTGCTTTGATGTCGATATTAGTAGAGTCCCCTTTGGCGGCGAAAATTGGGGTTCTATTCAGTTTGGATGGTCAGGCCGTCCAGACCAATACAAATACCACGATGCTATCTACGCAGGCCAAGTGGAAGACTTACGCTTAAACGCAAATAAGCTTGATGTTAATCAATTGCGAGAAGATATGATGCGTAAATCTGTATCTGGGGAGCTGCGCGGGAAAGAGAAGCTACTATTTACTAAGTTTAAAACTTTGCATCAAGGCTATCTGGCAGGTTCGAATACGGCCAATGCAATATTTAAAGACTCATCAGGAGTGTCATTAAATTTTTATGACAATGGCTTTCCAATGTATACACCGGTAATGGTATGGCAACCGTCTACAAATACGGTTTTATACGGTCAAATCTCGTCATCAAATTCCCATATTATGTTAACAGGCAGCCCAAGCAATTTGGGAAAAAGCGGCCACATTATTCCCACAACGTTGGGCATGAATATGAGCGATGTTTGCTATTTTGCGGAAGTTTGGGCTTTGTCATCAGAATTCGACTCACTTCCATGGGTAGACATTATCGGTTCGCCCGAAAACATAGTGGCTAAGTTCCCTGACGGGGTTGTAGGTCAATGGGTGCCAGTTACCCCAGATGGTAGTGGCGCAAGGTTTAACTTAAACCGAAAGGTTATGAGTGCGGAGACAGATCTTGCGGTTTATTGGGACGGCACCAGTTGGTTGACATCGACTAACGCAGTTAACCTGGACCTAGTTCAAAATTCAGTTGCGCATCCAGCTTTATTCGCGACAAACAATGTCGTTTTATATTTCTATGAGAGCGGCGCAGGGTTTACCACGGCTGCAAACAACTCTGGCATTGTTGGTGAACAAGGAAGCGTTTGGTACGGCTCATCGTATCAAACTTATTTCGGTAATCGCCTGCAACCGAGCCTTACGGGTAAAGTTGCAACAAGCAACAAATCAGGCCCAGACACGAATGCGTTTGGTTATATGAACCTAGCGCGATATGTTTTAAATGAAAGCAATCTACCGAGAGACCCAAGTATCTCTAGTATTTACGCTTCATGGATGAGTCCTGTACTCAATATGTCAGTACCGACAAATAATAGCTCAGCAGTAAAAGCAACATACTCTGTTATTGAAAAAAATGGACTACTTTACCTGCAATTCCATGGCGCAGAACTCAAACATAACGGCACCGATTGGGGAGATGACCAAACGATACCAATCATCAGTCGAGAAAACACCAAAACCGACCTAAATGGCAATACGGTAAAAGTATTTTGTCATCATACTCAACTGCCAATAGGTATTGCTTATAATCACTAGCAAGCTCCTTTAGGTGATGTTGCACGTCACTATCAGGCAAAAATAATCATCAGCGATGGTTATTTTCTTATCCAATATAAAACGGTCAAACTTGACCGTTTTCTTTTCAAAATACTTGCTACTATTTCGCTAAATTTGAAAAAGTAGTCTTTCCCGTGAAGTGGGCATAAGGTTAATGCCTTATGCCCATTTTTTGTTCTGTTTGTTGGCACGGGTGTTTTTTGCCAATACCAAACTATGCCATTTTTGCACAGATTCACGTACTTCATGCTTGCCAAAATCCGAAAGGCTGCTCGCACCTCGTTTTTGTTCTCTATTATATCCGTTATCTAAGAAGGCTTATGTCAAAATCCCAACTTATTGATTTATCGAAATTGCCACCACCTGATGTGCTGGAAAAAGTAGATTATGAGCAGCTATTGAGCACGCTAAAACAAGATTTAATTGCACGTAACCCCGAGCTTGAGCAGGTGTTAGCCCTTGAATCTGAGCCGTTGACTCAGTTACTCAATAGTTATGCCTATCAGGCCATGTTGCTGCGCGCGCGCGTTAATGATGCAGCTAAATCCACCATGCTTAGTAGTGCCACGGGTAGTGATTTGGAGCACATTGCGAGCCGTTATCAGGTTGCTCGCTTAGCGGATGAAAGCGATCAGCGGTTACGTGAACGGGTGCAATTAGCGTTTCATAGCCTCAATACCGCAGGTACTGAAAAAAGCTACATTTATCATACGCTCACTGCTGATTCTAGAGTGAAGGACGTCCATGTTACTAGCCCATCACCCTGTCATATTATTCTTAGCATTTTGAGTAATGAGTCACCCAGTGGTCAGCCTTCAGCAGAGCTGATCAATAAGCTTGAGTACACCTTTGGCTTAAAACCGGGTGACCAAAGCTCCGTATCAGAAGTACTCGAAGCACAAAAAATACGTCCTATTGGCGATCGAGTTGAAATTGTGCCTGCTAACGTCAAGGCGTTTAACTTACAAGCCCATGTCAAGCTGGAGTTAGGCCCTGGGCATGCCCAAGTAAAACAGCAAGTGATTGATAAAACAAAACAGTATCTCGCTGAACGCAGTGGCTTGGGTCAACATATTAAGCGTTCTGCGTTATTTGCGGTGCTACACCAAGCCGGAGTCGAAGAGGTAGCGCTGATTTCACCACAAGGCAATATTATCGTAGCAGATGATGAAGTGGCTTGGTGTCAAAATGGAATTGATGAGATCAGTTTCGGGGTGTCGTCATGAGCGAGCTGCACAACGGCAGTGCACTTCAGTCGGACATTCAATCTGTATCTAACGCACTGTTTGTGCCTGTCAACACTGGGGCTGATGTGGTTGCAACGTTGTGGAGCCCTGAAACTTGCCCAGAGCCATTATTACCTTGGCTTGCTTGGAGTCAAGGTGTCGAGCAGTGGGACGAGCAGTGGAGCGATAACACTAAGCGTCAAGTCATTTCGCAAAGCTATGAGCAGCACAAGTATTTAGGTACACGCTTTGCGATAACAAAAGGGCTACAGCCCTTTGGTTTTCAAACCAAGATATATGAATGGTTTGAAAAGCAGCCGCAGGCCGAACCAGGCACGTTTTCTATTGACGTATCGGTCACCGATAAAGGGATAGACAACAAGGTTATAGAGCAAATCTATACCACGATTGTACAAACTAAGCGTAAAAGTGTTCAGTTTGACTTATCGGTGAGCTTGCTCAGTGAGACAGAGTTGGGCTTTGCCAGCGCTGCCACATCAGGCATCACCGCTACAGTGTATCCATACTACGCCAGCGAAATAACCAGTGAGTCATCATTGTGTGTTGCGCTTGCTAACCAATCATTTTACCAAATCAAAGTATATCCTCGGAGTAGTTATGTCTCAGCCTCAATACTGGACCATGCTGACCCCAGCTGGTCGAGCTAAAGTTGCCAACGCAATTGGCACGGGCCAAAAAATCAATTTAACCAAATTTGCTGTGGGCGATGGCCTAATTCTGCCCGATGCACAAGGGCTTTCCAGTGAACGTTTTAGAGGGCTTATCAACAGCTCAAAAACCCTAGATGAAAGCCCTTCAATGCTAGAAATTGTAGGGGTAGTCCCCTCAACCGAAGGTGGCTTTTATGTAAGAGAAGCTGCTTTTTATACCGAAGATGATGTGGCGTTTGCCATTGTTAAATACCCAGAAACGTACAAACCCAATATTGCCGACAATGCTAGTGCAGAACTCGGTATTAAAGCGGTGATCGATGTGGTGCAAGCCAGTGCGGTAAATTTAAAAATTGACCCCTCTATGGTGTATGCCACGCAAGAACACGTGAGTAACGAGATCAACAAATTTATGGGCCTACTGTCGCTTGATGGTGGTGCTTTTTCAGATTCTTATCCTAATGCAACTAGCCTAGATGGAGGCACTTTATAATGGCAAACAAATTACAATTTAGACGCGGCCCAGCAGCTAACAGAACCAATGTAACCCCAGCAAGTGGAGAACCGATTTGGTTAACAGATAGCAAAAAGCTGTTTGTAGGTGATGGTCAAACGCCAGGCGGTATTGATATTTTTGGCACCCTTGGTAGCGCCATTTATAAAGATGCAGGTACAGGTGCGAATCAAGTATTAACCCTTGATGGCAGCGGTAAAATTCCTGAAGGCGTATTGCCAAGCCTAGCAATTGGTCAACCATTTGAAGTGGCAAACCAAGCAGCTATGTTAGCGCTAACCGCACAGCCGGGTGACTTGGCTATTCGTACCGATGAAAACAAGTCTTACGTGCTTAAAGCTACACCTGCCAATGTACTATCGAACTGGATCTTACTCAGAACTCCAACCGATAACGTGTTGTCAGTTAATGGCAAAACTGGCGCGGTAACAATTAACAAAAGCGATGTGGGTTTAAGTAATGTCACCAATGAGTCTAAAGCACAGCTATTTACCTCTCCTAATTTTACAGGTAACCCAAAAGCACCCACTCGTGCATTATCAGACGACAGCACCCATATTGCTAACACGGCATGGGTAAAAGATTGGGTTAATTCACTAGGTCTAGCGGTTGAAGGCGGCGACATTGACGGAGGCACATTTTAATGGGTCGTAAGATTCAGTTTAGACGCGGTCCGGAGGCAGAACGGTTACAAACCGTTCTCGCCAACGGTGAACCGGGTTGGTCGCCAGAAACCGAGCAGTTGTTTATTGGTGATGGGCAAACGCTTGGTGGGCAACCACTCTCTATGGGTCGTTATAAGGTTATCAGCACTGACACACAAGCGGCCATCGGTGGCAAATACATGTTTAATGCGGGTTGTAAGTTGCATCTGCCAGACAACGTACCCGAAGGCTCTCAGATTCAGTTCAATGTGTTAACCAGCGCTAATTTAAATGCCAATGATAAAGCAAAGATTATTGCGCCAGCTGGAAAAAGTCTACGCAAAGACGGTGAAACGGGTACGGAATATCACACCTCGTTAATTATTAATCGCACCGCAATCTACGTTAATTCAGAGTGGGAAATTTTATGATATTGACAGACAAAGAAGCCTCTAATGACTTTATAGATGGCGAGTTTACCAACGCTACGAGCCAGTTATTACCTTGGCCACAAGCCGTTAAGTTTGGTTCTTTTATGGACGTTCATGGGGTCGTAAGTGATACACATGCGTCTTCAATTCCAAACCCCTACGAACCGGGATGTTTTGTAAATATTCAAGAAGACAAACTCGTTTATCACAACGCGGATGGATCGGTTAGATGGATAAAAACGGTCGCTGCCATTATTGGTAACCATAAAATTAATACCATGGGTGAAGAGCATCAGCATGTTTTCCATGTGGTTAATGGTGTCACTTATTTGGTTGGAAGTGTTGAAGAAATTGGTAAGTTTAAAATTCGCCTGTATCGAGTGAATCTGTCTAATCAACAAGTTGTCGTGGGTGAGCAAACGGCAAAGTGGAGGAGTCGATTTACAATTGTGGAAGATAACACTTTGTTGTGGAGCTATAGGGATGGTACGGATGGTATCAGTGGGTGGTCTACAAAAGCAGTCAATTTCAATACTATGACGCCTGATTCTTTGACGACACCAGTAGCCATTACTGACAATATCAAGAATGTAGCAGGTAGTGGCTTATACCGTAGTCCGGGTGTTGCATTATTTAATGGCTCACTCACGCTTAGCTATTCAGCACATGGAAACTCTGTAGATAGTGCTATGTACTCTGTTTTATTTGGCATCAATCGTAGCCTTAATACCTCGCAACCCGAGGTGAGCAAAGCAAGCTTTAGAACGTACCATAGTCCGGCACTTAACAGCTTTCACGGCTATTTATCACAAGTGTCGAAGGACCTGTTTATGACACTTGGAGATGAAATAACCACACAAGCAAGTTTGCTGCGTCAGAGACGTCGTATTTACTATACCCGTGAGGCACTTGAGCAGTGGGCAAATGACTGTATATACGCGCAAACTGGTTTTAGAATTGGAGCATAAACATGTATATTTTAATTAGCGTACAAGACGGTGATATTGTCAGTCAGTTACCTGATAGAAATGAGTTTTTTAAGCAACAAGAAATAGTGACTATTGAAGGTCAAATGTATTTGTTTGCAGATTATATTGGTGATGAAGACATTCACTCGGACTACAACGTCGAGCTGTATTTGCAGCAACAGCACTCACGCAAAGTATTACCATTGCTGACAATAGATAATGTCACTGAACAGATTGAAGGGTACCGGGACGCTGTTAATGAATTTACGGTCCCACAACAGTCAAATCAGGTTGTGGCAACGGGTAAATTAGCGATGCCGGATTGCAAGCTAAAAATACCTTTCAAACGGATTGATACCGGCCGTATTCAACTTATGCCAGCGCAAGTTGTTGATGGCGTGCTTAGCATGGTGCTCAAATTTGAGACTAACGGCATCTGGGTTATCACTCAGGCGCTGTTCGAAGGTGATATGCAATCCCCCGTATTTGAAACCCATCACTACCGCTTTTCGGTGCTTTAGCTTTAGTGGGAGTTGTGCTCATAACTCACACTCTACGCAGCACATAGATCTAGGCGTTACTTTGTAATGCAGGATAACCCTTCTAGGAGTCTAATCGATGACCACTCATATCGATTTAAGCAAACTCCCTGAGCCCAACATTATCGAATCACTTTCTTTTGAAGATATTTATGAGGCGCGTAAAGCGCGCTTTATCTCTCTTGCGCCTGAATTTTCTCAGACGCTTGAGCTTGAAAGTGACCCTCTAAATGTTTGGTTGCAGGTAGAGAGCTATCAAGAATTACTGCTGCGTCAGCGAATAAATGAAGCGGCGCAATCCAATTTGTTGGCGTTTGCAAAAAGCGCTGATCTTGAACACCTCGGCGCTTTTTACGGCGTTGAGCGCATTGCAGGTGAATCAGATGATGATTACCGAACGCGCATTCGTAACAACACCATAGCCTCTAGCACCGCAGGCAGTGCTGAGCACTATCGCAATCATGCGATTAATGCGGCACCGAGTGATATTAGCGATGTGTCGGTGTTTAGCCCAGGTAACGGTGAGGTGATCATCACTGTGCTGGCAAAAGCGCCAAGTAACGCTGGAGCAACGCTCGAAAAAGTCACCACAGCCGTTACGGATGATGGGGTAAAAATGCTCACCGACAAACTAGCGGTCAATCTTGCGCACTTGGTCGAAATAGACATCACCGCAGATATTTATCTACAAGATGATACGTCGCAGTCGGTGTTTGATGAATTAGAAAGCGCACTGCGTGACGTTTGGCAGCAGCAGGCCCATTTGCAATGGGATTTAGCACCCAGCTGGGTGGCGGCTCAGTTGCACAAAAAAGGGGTGCGACATGTTGATATTCAAAGCCCTTCTGGTTTACAAAAAATGAGCCATGCCCAGTGTGCTGTGCCGGGAAATATCACGCTCACATTACGCTCATGAGGTAGTGATGCAACAACTGTTACCCCCCAATCATAGCCCACTGCAACTTAAAGGCTTACAAAGTCAGTTCTCGGCCGATGAGTACCATGAGGCCATTGCACAGCTGACCAGTAACAAGGCGCATCCGCATGATGCGCAGCTCATGTGGTTAGTGTGGGAGTATGGCCTTGAAAGCATTTTGCCTTACAGTCAGGACCTAAGGCAGACCCTCAAAGATGGTATCGCATGGCAACGTATTCGTGGTACACCGAAAAGCTTAACCACCGCGCTTGGTTGGCTGGAACTGAATAACGCGCAAATAGAAAACACACCAGCGGGGCTACACTATTACACCTATCAAATAGACAGTGGTGACATCCCCGGTGACGAACGCTTGGCTAAAGTTGTTAAGCTGGCTCAGTTGTCTTCTCCCGCTCGCAGCCAGTTGACTCGGGTTTATCATGACTATGATATTCGCAACCAGACATTGTCTGGGCCAAGGTGTGGTTTTGGTCATATTCTCAGCGATTATTCTGGTGTGGTCTTTACCCATAAGGAAAACCAACTGGTTAAGGCCAGTTTCGGTCGTATTCAACAGGTTACGCTCGATGCCAGCCCCGAACAGTTGGAGTTTGGCCATCAACGCACGCGCAGTCAAATCAGTGAGCATCTCGACAAGCTTGAAAGTGGTCGTTACTGTTTAACCACCAGCGAGCCTTCTAAGCTGCCGAATGTTGTGGTGCACGGTCGTATTCACGCCTATCAGCGCACACTTGCGCAGCGGGTATGGGTCGGTCCTTGGCATGACCGTTGGCAAAATGCAAAGTGGCAATCTCAGCAACTTTGTAGTGTACAGATTAATCACGTACGCACGTTGAACGTACCATCTCTTGGTTTTTCTGGTGCAAGTACGGGTCGCTTGAACTTCGGTCGCTTAAACCTCAATGCCACGTCATCCAGTTAATTTCGTCAGATAACCCATCTGGGCTGATGTTTTCATATCTTTGTCATCTTGCAACTATTAAGTTGCCAATCTTTCTTGGAATAAACTATGAGCAACCCAACCACATTTACCCCTGTAGTGTGGACTGAGCAAGGCTTGAGTAAACTACTCAGTGCCTCGCAACAGGGCATTAGCATGGCAATCACCCATGTATCGGCGGGTGACCAAAGCTACACCCCCAGTGCCACCCAAACTGCGCTGCGCAACGAGCAACAAAGAGTGCTTATTGGTGGCGCAGAGATTTTAAATAATACCCAACTGCGCTTTAGCGCATTGTTTGATGGCCCGAGTGAATATCCAGTCAAAGAAGTGGGTATTTGGTCAGATACCACCTTGGTCGCGGTTTACAGCGTGCCCGACGAGCAGTTGAACTTTAAAGCCGCCGATGCGGCGTGGCTTGAAGTGTTTACGCTCAATGTGTCGGCATTACCTAGCCAAAATGTGATCTGCTCGGTTGGGATTAACAACGCTAATGTGTTTTTAACCCAAGAGCTACTCACCATGACCTACGCACAAACCCTACAAAGTAAAAACCTCATTCAACAAGCACATCAAAACATGCTACTCAATTTACGCCTTCGTAAAGCTGGCCTGTAAGGAATAAATATGACTCTAGAAGCACAAATTGCTGATATTAATAAGCTGGTGGCTGAACAAACCGCCGAATACTCTAAACTCACCCAGGATATTACCGAAGGGTTGAGCGAAATCGACACGGTTGCCCAAGATATGGCGGCAACTCATGCGTTGATTAAAGGCAATCATCAGGCCATCAATGACTGGCAAACCAAAACCGGTAAAGTTACCCTCAAAGACTTAAATGGGCAAAGTTATCAAGTGGATACGCTCCCAAGCCTTATTAATGAGTCGCAAAAAATAAACCCACATCCTGAGGTGATGACTAAGGCTCAGTTTGATGCGCTTTGTCAAATGCGCAAGCAACAGTTTGCGGGCAGTGGGTTTGTTGAGTGGGGTAAGCATAATTCGGGGCATCCCAATATTAACGAGGGATTATGGCAGTATGTAACTGAAGGTTATAAGAATACATTAACTTTAGGTGAGAGAGCGGAAAATACTTACACTGGTAGTTCTCGCTCATTAAGTCCAGTTGTTGTCATAGACGGTGTGCAACATGTTGTCGCATATGTTGGACGACCAAATACGCAAAACAGACCGATATTCCCCCCAGCCCCCGATGGCACTAAAACCTATGATGCAGCAACGGGCATACTCACTCAGCATAACTCCCCAATTGATGCATTTAATGAGAAAAAAAACCAGACCCCAAATAACGCTCATTCAGGTACTTATGATGTACAAGCGGGGGTGTTTAATGTTGTTCAAGATGCTGCAGGCGGAATATATTTTGCGAATAAGACTTCGACACACACACATCAAGTGGATATTAAGTTTACCAGCAGCGTTGATACTGTTGTGGAGTTCAAGGATGCAAGCGGTACAGTAGGCGACGCGCCATTAATACGCACGCTTAATGTTACGGCCAATAAGGTGCAAACGGTCAGTATCAGTCACGAATTTGCCAATACGGGTGTGTACTTGCGTTTGCCTGTCCCACAGATTGGACAAAAAATTACCATACATGGCTGGCAAACTCGCCCACAATCAGAAAATGTTGTCACCTCACGCAAAGACTTGGTGTTTTTAGAGTCTTGGCATGAAAAAATATCTGACAAAGATGTGGTATATCCGCTTGGCAATGTGCAATATGGTGCAAGCTCCTATGAGGGTGTGACCCTTGCCAATAGCCTAGTCGCACAGGGCTATTCTGCATTCGGCCAGTGGGACACCAACACCAAAGGCTATGGTGTAAAATGGTCAACTCTTTCCGATGCAAATCGTATTAAGTTTTTAAAAAATCCTGAGCATAATATTTACTACGACCCTGAGGCCAAGGCGTATATTCAGGTGCGTTATCGTATGCGTGTCATTGAAGGGCATGGCGATAATTGGTACGGACCGACGGCGACGCAAGGGTCTGGCTACTTAGATTTTTCGCCAAGAGAGCACATTAGACCTCAAGGCATGAGAGTTGAAACGGCGAGTGACTGGCGAATGGGTTACCCGTTGTTTGCTAATGGTACGTTCTCTACTGCACGTTATCCGATGGAACATCAGGATGTTGGGCTTTATGGCGCGGTTGCTGCGCAGAATGTGAAAGATGTGAACTCAGGCCATGAAGGCCTGTGTTTTGCTACCCCAATTGCGCTTGTGCAACGCCTGAATCAAGGTGCTTATCATCCAACTTACAATCCTATGGGTTGTGGTAATTTTACGCGTCCAGATGGCTGGGGTATAACGCGTTGGTATAACCCCAAGTTTGCAAACATAGAGCCTACGTCTCCTTTAGAGTGTTTCACGTTGGATTATGGAAATCCGAACCACATGGCAGGCGCGCCTGCCCACGGTAGCTGGAAAAAGTTTGGTTCTATCGCGGGTAGTGATGCTAATTCAGGACGTAGAGATCAGTACAAGTTCTACGACGCTATCTACGCTGGCCAAGTTGAAGACTTACGCTTAAACGCCAATAAGTTGGATATTAATCAGCTGCGTGACGAAGCGATGCGTAAAGCGGTTGCAGGGACATTAAGGGGTAAAGAAAGAACGATCTTCACCACTGTAGAAGCAAAAAAGCTGGCAATTGCGAGTGCATATGCAGGTAAGTACTACGTAAACTTTTCTGAAACCGTCGACATACAAAATGGTTATGAAATTGAACCTCAAAATAGGCCGTTTAGTTACTTATATAACAGTACTAGAGGCAATACACTGTACCCAACATACGTAGAACCCAACGGTAATATTTATACCTCAGATGCGCCAGTTGCACTATCAGGAAATCGTTTTCAGGATATCGAGTCAAGCACTTTACTTGACTGGCAGATTGGAGATGATATTTATCTAATAAATGGCGAGCAAATGACGAGTGAATTCGATTCTCTCCCGTGGATAGACATTATCGGTTACCCAGAGCGAATCGCACAGACGTTTCCTGACGGTGTGATGGGGCAGTGGGTCCCACAGTTACCAAATGGTGGCAGCCAAGACTTCAAGCTTAATCGAAAAGCAAGCCAGCCCCTCACATGGGCAATGTCACTGGATGATGGTAGCAGTTGGAACTCGGGAAGTTTAGCGATTAACAGTACGAAGAATGCTTATGTGTCTCCTGCAGAGGCCGCGCGCGTTCAGCTCATTTATTATCGCGCTGACGCGGGCTTTACAGCAACGGCTGTGAATTCACAGGTGTTAGACTCGGTGGGCGATGTGTGGCTTGGTAACGATGCACGCAGCAATTTTGGTGCTCGATTACAGCAGTCATTAACGTCGAGTATTGCCACAACTGTGTCGTACACAAGTAATACATATGTGCCACTTGCTGCCAGAAACTTGCTTGATGACAAGTTGATAAAGGATGAATTTCCACAGCATCTCGTGCCACCGGCGCTTGGCGGTGAAAAAGGCGCGTATGCCTGTAAAGTACTGCCAACCATCACCAATTACAGAGGATTACTGTATATGCAGTTTCACGGTGCTCAACTGCAATTGGATACCATCACACCAACCTTAGTGTTAGGCAGTGATAAAGTGGAGCAGATTGACGATAAAGCTTATGTCAAAATAGCCACGCAACACATGCAAGGTGTGTATCAAAAGGTACGAAACTTCGGCACTGCAAGTTATGACAGCTACTTACAAGCCGGTGATTTAGTTGCCGACCAGCATGGCAATATGATCTCGGTGGCGACGGGGCTAGTGTATTACCGCAAAGTGACGATGAGTAACTGGGGTGATGACCAAACTATCCCTGTGATAGACAACGAGAATGTTAAAACCGATCTCAACGGTAACAAAGTGAAGGTATTTTGCCATCACACCCTGTTGCCACTGGGGATTGCTAGCCACTAATTAGGTGGCTTTTTCTTTTCAAACAATGAGTAACCACGGCACTTTAAACGACGAAGGGTCAGTCTATCTGTTTACAGGTCAAACTTGACCGATATTCTTGGCTGATTCTGGTTAAAGTGTCGTTATTGTGGGCAAAGTTAAACATACTTTGTTTGCAAGTCACACTAAAGCACACTCGTGTTTTAGTTCAATGGCTGAACGTGGTCTGTTGGAAGCCACGCTCAGCCCTCTAACTTACTCGTTGGATGCATGCGCTTTGAGTGAACACTTATAAGCTCATGTAAAGGAAAGGAAAATGACAATCGAAGCACAATTAGCTCAGTTGCAGCAAGCTGCCGCTGAGCAAACTGATGCCAGTTTAAAACTGGCGTCAGATGTCACCGACAGTATCAATGAAATTGATCAGGTAAAGGTCGACATAAACCAAACCCATGAACTCATTAAAAGTAATCACCAAGCCATTAATGATTGGCAAACCAAAACCGGTAAAGTCACCTTAAAAGACTTTAACGGGCAAAGCTATCAGGTGGATACATTGCCAAGCTTGATAGGAGAAGCACAAAAAATTAATCCGCATCCAGAGGTGATGAGCAAAGCGCAATTTGATGCGCTGCGTAAACTACGAAAACAGCAGTTTTCAGGAAGTGGCTTTGTGCAGTGGGGTCAGCACTGGGCCAGTGCTGGGGCACATCGAGTGGTAAACCAGGGAATGTGGGAGCAAACCAATGGGGTGTTATACATGGGTATCAACTCCAGCTCTACGGGGCAAGGAGAGTCCACAACCAAGTACCCAGTTGCAGTAGTCGATGGTGTAGAGTTACGCTTAGATTACGTTGCAAGAAACACCAACTGGTGTGATATACGATTCCCCCCAGCCCCAGATGGCACCAAAACCTATGACTCAGCCACAGGTCAAGTAACGCAGCATGCCAGTGCAGCAGAGGCTTTTGAGGGGTTGATTAGTAATGGCAACTTTCGCAATGAGCTAGACAATTGGGAAGTAAAAAGTGCAACAGCTCTGCTCACACAAGAGGAGGTTACAATTACAGCTACAGCTGAGTTTCCTTCTTTAAGTCAAGTTATTGAGCTTAGTGAAGGGGAGACAATCCGTATTCAGTTCAATGGGTGTCGTGCTACGAATGGTAAACAATACCGAATTATCGTTGGCACAGGCCTCGGTAGCGGTAATGAGCTCGTTTCTGACGCTACTGTTCATAACACGGTAGAAGTGGAGTATACGGCTAAGAGAACAGGGCTTCATTACATCGGACTACAAGGTGTGTCATTGAGCACTGGGGACGAAATATCATTTCGTTCATGCTCTGTGTTTGAGATCACAAAACAAGTTATCATCTCTCGCAAAGACTTGGTGTTTCTAGAGTCTTGGCATGAAAAAATAGCTGACAAAGATGTGGTGTACCCCCTTGGTAATGTACAGTTTGGCGCAAGTACCTATCAAGATGTCCCCCTGTTAAACAACCTTGTTGCACAAGGCTACTCAGCGTTTGGCCAGTGGGATACATCAACCAAAGGGTTTGGCGTTAAATGGTCCACATTGTCAGCGGCCAACCGTGTAAAGTTTTTAAAAAACCCTGAGCACAATATTTACTACGACCCAGAGGCCAAGGCCTACTTTCAGGTTAGATACAGGATAAGAGTAGAAGAAGGATGTGGCGCGCCATGGAAAGGGCAATTGAGCGTCGGCGCTGTTGTGGATAGCTCTGTTATTAGAGATGTTTACCCACACTGCTTACGCTTACAAGGGTCTTTAGCTGCGGTTGAAGCAATAGGTCCTGATAATAGCATGTTGGCTTACACCGGAGTGAGTAAACACCGTGATAAAGATACTGGAACATGGGGTAAACGTTCTCATTGCCAAGCAATTCCCATAGCCCTTGTACAGCGCTTAAATCAAGGTGCGTATCATCCAACTTACAATTCGATGGGGACGGGCAAACGTCGAATTTCAGGTGGATATTATTACCATTGGTTTGAGACACATAACGCTTTAACTGAAATCAGCTCGACATTTGACTGTTTTGATATGACCGCAAATAACGGTGGCGGCAATATTGGACCAAATTGTGGCTGGGCAAATATTGCTACTGGAGCAAGCCACAGTGGACGAGTAGATCAATATGTTTTTTATGACGCTATATACGCAGGCCAAGTTGAAGACTTACGCTTAAACGCCAATAAGTTGGATATAAACCAACTACGAGAAGCGGCGCTTAGTAAAGCGGTGGCGGGGGCACTACGTGGGCAGGAGCAAATTTACTTCACCAAAGTGAACCCGACGGTGAATATAGATATCTCACAGCGCACTATTGTTGCTTCAGAGACTTACCCAAAGCTCAAAGCCATTTTACAAACAACGCAATTTTATAACAGTAGTCGACCAGTTATCTCACCAGTTGAGTTCGATGAGTATCATGTATTCAACGTAACTCAAGGTTGGATATCAACAATAGGTAAAGATACATACCCAGTGGTCTTTTCTGAGGCATCTGCAGGGCCCGGACATATCTACTTTGCAGCGGATAAGCCGATTTCATCCAATGATATGATTCAAATTGTGTTTTCTAAAAAGCTGTCTGGCGAATTTGACTCACTCCCATGGGTAGACATAGTTGGTCACCCTGAGCGTATTGCCGCAACCTTCCCTGACGGTGTCGTGGGCAAATGGTTACCAAAGTTACCTGATAACTCATCTGGATACCCGCTCAACCGCAAAATGGTAGGCAGTACATTAAATGCCACTTATACGCGTGACTTAGGGGCAAGCTGGACCAATTCTAATGTTGGCTTTGACAGTGTTAAAAATACCAGTTCAGGCAGCTGGAATCCTGATATTGTCGCACTGCTTAGCTACCAAGCACTTGCCAATAACACACACGCGCAAAGCTTAAAGCCCGTGATAGGTGATGTGAGCAATGTTTATGCAACACAAGCGCATCGTATCGACTATGGTAACCGACTACAACATAGCTTGAATAACACCGTGGGCACACGGGCAGACAGTCCTTACTTTCAAGAAGAGCTGGCAATATTAAAGTCTGGTAAGCACTATCCGTCGGGGAAGCTGACCTGGACTAACAGAGCTGGCGATGAGCCAAAACATTTTCAGCTAAGTCTAGATAGCCAAGAAGAACCATCCAGTGCAATTAAAACCTTAAGCGCTCTTGTTGAAAGAGGTGGTCTGCTGTACTTACAGTTTAACGGTGCTGAATTGAAATATCATAAGCAGCAAGTCGTAGACATGTCTGAAAGTTCAACAGAGCTGAAAACAGCATATGGTGTTTATCGTGTGATTGATGGTCCACTCAAAGGTAAGTTACTAAAACGAATACATAGCACTGGAACCTCGGTACCTTTCAATGATGCAGATTGGTCAATTGACGAAGTTGGTTTGAAATATCAAACCAATACGGATTATTCATTTAAGTTTTTCAAAGAGAGCTTTAACTGGGGCGATGATCAAACCATCCCAATTATCGACGGTGAAAACATCAAAACAGATTTAAACGGCAATACCGTGAAAGTATTTTGCCATCACACACAACTTCCGCTGGGTATCGCCAGCCACTAAGGACAATTTAATGGAACAAACAAACGATCAGACTGCAACAGCGGTCGAGGCAACTGTGTCTGAAAATCAACAAACAGAGCAGCAAGTATCATCAAGCGACGCTGCTTTTGAGGTTGAGGCTGCCTTCGAACAGCCACAAGTGAGCTATGAAGATGTACTGACTAAAATTGCACTTCGTCATCCCGAGGAGCAGGTTGAACAGGCGTTGCAACAAGCCATTGAGCAGGAACAAGCAGCTTATACCGCGGCTTATCAGCAATGGGAGCTGGATGTGGTTGAAGTGCAAGAAAAGCGTGAAGAAGCACTCGCACACAACGCCAGTCTAGATGAGGGTAGCGAAGGCGAGGTGATGGACGTGCCAGAGCTGCCAGAGGCACCACAAATTGATATGTCTCGTCGTCGTGCGTGCTACCGCAAGGAGTATGTGGAAGTAGACTTAGCGCTGAGCACAGAGCAAGCACCTGCTCGCAGCGAGTATGATGATGAAGCCTGTGTAACGCGCTTTTACCCGGCAACAGAAGCACATTCTGCAGAACAAATAGCTAACGTACAGCGAGCGCGTTTTAAAAACTCACGCAGCGCATTACTTGCACAGCAAAAGGTTGAGGTTGACGGCCTAGTATTTGATGCCGATGAGCTGAGTCAACAGCGTATGGCACGCATGCTATTGGTGATGGCAGATGAAGACAGCACATCATGGGTGCTGGCAAACAATCAGGTTGTTGATGTCAGCAAAGCGCAATTATTTAGCGCATGCAAACTTGCTTCAGAGCAACAAACAGCGCTGTGGATTGGCGAATAACGCATATAAAACCGCGATGACAAACCCGCTTCGGCGGGTTTTTTGTGTTTGTTACCGACTGATTTATAACATTTATAGGAGTATAGGGTGGCTATATTAACCCGCGCTGGGCGCATAGAACTGGCCAATGCTATCAAGCAACAATCTATTTATTTAGCCTGGGGACAAGGCGCAATTGAGTGGGATACACAGCTGCCGTCTGAGCCCAGCACTAGCACTGAACTCACCTCAATTCTTGGTTATCGTAAAGCCACACGCGTGCTTTACTGTGACGCCGATGAGCAGGGGGAAATACAAGTACCCAATGGCCGTTACAAAGTCGTGACGGGCCCAACCCCACATTTATATTGCCAGTTTAATTATGACTTTAACGATGGGTTATCAAAATCCATCCGTGAACTGGGCTTGATGGTAGGCACTAAGCCTAAAGCAAGCACTCCCTCAGGGCAATTATATTTTCAGCCAGAAGACATTGAACAAAAAGGCACTTTGCTGCTGTTAGAGCACCGCCCTGCGATTTATCGAGACCAAGGGGTGCGTGAGTCTTTTGAATTTGTAATAAGCTTCTAAGGGAGCATTATGCAAGAACATATATACAATCAAATTGTTGCAGAGCATCCAGATGTTTATCAGACATTCGATGCCTCCAAACAATACGAGCAAATACTATTTCGCGCCGGTAAGGGGCTACAAAGCCGTGAATTGAATGATGTGCAATGTCAGGTTAGTCACCAAGTAAAAGGCGTGGCGGATGCATTGCTTAAAGATGGTGATATTGTCGCAGGTGGCGGGATGAGAATTGAAGCTCAGCAGGCACGCGTTGCGGCGGCGTCGGTATACATTCGCGGTGCGGTACGTCAGTTACCAGAGCAATCATTTGCCTTTGACACCAGTGGTGATGCAATCATTGGCGTGTTGCTAGATAGTGAGGTAATCACTGAACTTACGGATGGTGAACTGCGAGACCCCGCGGGTGTTAATTCCCCAATGCTATCGCAAAACTATAATGAAGCGGGAGCAGCACGGCTAAAAGTGAGTGCGCGCTGGGGCTTGTTAACACAGGCGCAAAGCTCGAACACAGAGTTCTATCCTGTGTATCAAATTAATCAGGGGGTGCTGGTTATTAAAGAAGCGCCACCAGAACAAGATTCGATCACACGTGCGCTGGCTCGCTATGATAGAGAATCTAATGGCGGCAACTATGTGGTAGAAGGACTGGGCCTACACTACATCAAAACCGAAGCAAGTAAGCAGCACTTTAGCTTACAAGCGGGTAAAGCGCATATTGCAGGTTATGAGCTAAGTTACGCGGCGGCGATACCTGTTGTATTTCCATTTGACCCTGATGTACAAAGCATCAAGACTGAAAAAGCGGAGTTGAGTGATACACAAGATGCCAGCTCGCCAATTAAGTTTGATTATCCACCGGTTAAAGATATTGAACGTGTCTATGCGGTGGTGCGTAAAGTGGCAATGCTCACGCGTAGCGATCAGTTACAAGATAGTTTTCCAAATACCAGTGTTGATACCGTAGAGCTGATTTCTTATCAGGGCACAACTTATGTGGAGCATGATGACTACGAGTTTGAGGGCAACCACATTGTTTGGAAGCTCAATGGTGAACGCCCACCGGTAGGGAGTAGCTATCAGGTTACATACACCTATGGCACCAGTGTTCCAGTCACATTCAACAGTACCCACTACAGCATTGATAAGTCCTTTATTGAAAATGGCAATGAAGTGCTACCCGATCAAATTCGTGTTGACTATCTGCGATATTCCCCACGCATTGATTTGATAGTCCTAAATGCGCAAGGGCAGGTTAAACGCATTAAAGGGGCCTCTGTACTTGAGCACCCAGAGCCACCTCACGTGCCTGAACAGCATTTACCCTTGGCGTACGTTTATCAATACTGGGGCGAGTCGGTGCCGCGAGTGGAGTCGGTTGCCATTCATTCTTTGAGCATGTTGGACTTACAAAACATGCAAAGGCAGATAGGTGACTTGTACCAGCTGCTTGCAATTGAGCGACTACGCAATGACGCCAACAGCCAAGACCCAGCCAGTAAATATGGCGTGTTTGTAGACCCTTTCTTGGATGATGATTTACGAGATCAAGGGCGAGAGCAAAGTGCGGCTATCATTGATGGTGAGCTAACACTGCCGGTAGAGGCAGTAGTGAGTACGCTGAACGCCAATCAACCCGAGCTACTGCCCTATGAACTTGAGGATGTGCTAACACAGCCCAAGCGCACGGGTCAGATGAAAGTTAACCCTTATCAAGCGTTTGAACCTGCTCCCGCGCAAGTTACTCTCTCGCCAAATGTGGATCACTGGACAGTCACTAATGTCCGCTGGAGTAGCCCAATTACTCGGCGCTTTACTCGCGGCGGTGGTCGAATTCGTAGCATTAATACTCGTGTTGAAACGCAAAGAGTCGGGGTGCAAACCCAGCAAGCCGAATTTTTACGACCGCGAACAGTACAATTTTCTATCTCAGGCTTTGGTCCAGGGGAAGTGCTTGAATCTGTACTGTTTGATGGCATTGCATTAAGTGCGGAGGAAATCTAATGATTCAAGCTGATGAAAATGGTCGCCTCACGGGGCGTTTTACAATTCCCCCACAAAGCGAAGTACAGATACCTGCGGGGGTAAAATCGGTTGTTTTTCAAGGTAAAGGTGGCTCAATGGGCGCCGCCAGTTACACTGGCAGTGGTCAGATCCGCACAGAAACATTGGCACAGGTCACGACCATTACCACTCGACGTTTTGACCCCTTGGCACAAACCTTCACCTTAGTGCAAAGCCGTTATATCGCAGCGGTTGAATTGTTTTTTACCGCTAAGGGTGAAGAGTCGGTACAAGTGCAAATTCGTGAGGTTGTACAAGGTATTCCAACACAAACGGTATTGGCCCAAAGCGCTGTTGAAAGTAGCGGAATTTCATTGACTGAGGCGACGTTATTTAGCTTTTCGCCAGTTTTGTTACAGGCAGGACAAGAATACGCCATTGTGGTACTCACCGATGGAGCGGACCATGAAGTGGCCATCGCAGAGCTTGGAAAATTTGACCAACAACACGGTTGGGTAACCAGCCAGCCATATCAAGTGGGTGTGTTGTTGTCTTCTAGTAATGCTAGCACTTGGACACCACATCAGGAAAAAGACCTGACCTTTAATCTTAAGGCAGCAACGTTTACCAGCACGCAACGTATCGTTGATTTGGGTGATTTTCCTGTTACTCAAGCTTCGGACTTAATGGCGCTTGCTGTTGTGCAAAGGCCAAGTTCAGACACATCCGTGAGCTTTGATATCACTGGTACGGGTAGTCAAAGCGGTGATAACTTCACCTTGCAAAATATTCAAGAATGGACGCCACAGCGCCTCGCCAAGAAGTTTAACGGCAGTGTTAACGTGAGCGCGACATTATCGGGGTCAAGCACGCTTAGCCCAGTGTTGTTTGCGGGGAGTCAGTGCGCGGTTGGTGAGGTTAAGCACAGTGCTGATTATATCAGTCGTCAGATTAGTTACCGCGTGGGTGGCCGTTTTACCGTGAGCTTTGAAGCGGTACTACAAGAAGGTGCAAGCATCGAGGTACAACTTGAACAGGATGACGGTAGTTGGTTGAGTGTACCTTTGAGTGTGCAGCACAGCAGTGGTGACGGCTGGCAACAGTATGATTATGTGCATAGCTTTGCAGTGCCCTCAGAGCAGGATCCTGATTCAAAAGGCACTCGGGTTAAGTTGCTACTCAGTGGCACAACGGGCAACCGCCCTCGAGTTAAGAATTTACGCGCATTTTCAACCTAAGGAGCGAAGATGACAGTTGAAATTAATACGCCTCATCGCGCCTACCCGCTGCCACATCAAAGCAATTTACTGGAACAAGATGTTTTAAGGCTGATAAGCGCCATTGTCAAAATTGATGAGGATATGGCCGAGCAGCTACAGGCCATCACATCGCAGCAACAGGCGTTAGGCACACAGCAGCAAAAGCTGGAGCAACACAAAAGCGATAGCGCCGAGGCTTTGGCGGCAATCGTACAGACTATGAGTGAACAGCGCGCTGAACACTCAGAACTTCACCGCAAGCAAAAAATCAATCACCTACTAGGTGAGTCTTTATACCCACTCTAAGAGGATATTATGGCAACCATCAATAACGCCATTCAGGAAATGGTCGACCATTTAGTGACCAAAATGCGCAGCAATGAAAAGCTCAGCGCAGAAGAACAAACTTTAGTCAGCAATGCCATTCAAAAGCTCTCTAGCAGCGCTAATTTAGAGGCCGCCCTAGTGGCGGTAGCAGAAGAGCATTTGGATGACGCGACGGATACGATTAATAATGCCAGTGACTTGGTTAAAGAACTACAAGCTGAACTGCTTGAGCAAAGTGCACATTTGAGCTTGCTGCCTGGTCTTGAGGCAAAGTTTAATGAAATTACTGCAAACCTTGTGGCCAATGTTGAGCAAAGCTTAAGTAATTTACCTGACAGGCTGATAGACCCCACATACCGTCTAGGTGAACCAGAGTTTAGGCTGGATTACTACGACAATACCGCAGCAGAAATAGCCAGTGGCTCCCAAGCCTACGGTGCATGTCATATGCTTAGTATCGCTAATTATGATATGGGCACTTTCTGTGTGTATTATGACGCAGGATCTCAAGTGAGTAGCGTTAATCCTGCTGCTATTGTAACAATTGACACTAACGGGGATGTCGCAAAAGCAACGAAGAATACTGCGCTAGTGCCATCGGATGGTAGTGCACAAATAGGCATGTTTGTATTACCAGATAACAACACCACCTTGTTTAGCTATACAGCCAGTTCTAAGCAGTTAACAACTTACAAGGCGGGGAGCTTTACCGTTGAGTCGTTACAAGAACTAGACTATTTTAAGCTATATCAAGACAAAGACAGCAAAAAGTTATATTCGGTAGATGCGGGCATCTTACATGAGTTTGATGGGGTAAACTGGGTACAAAAGGTTGCACAAACCTTTGTCAGTGAAAGTGCATTTGAGAGCTGGGCTATCAGCAGTGGTTTATTGCCACTACATACTCAAGCTATTACGCCAGCCAACACCAACAATATAATAAACTCACGAACAGGGATGAGCGAATCACGATCGGCTTTGCCCGTGACCAGACCAACTTATTGTAAAGAACTTGCGTTGAAAGACAAAGACTATCATGAAGTTGAGGGCATTGGGCAGCAACACCTAGTGCGTTATAGTGAAGCGACGGTAGCGCAGCAAACAACAAGTCAATTGTTTACGCGAAGCTTCAAAGGTCGGGTTCAGTTACCAGCCTTGGGGAATACGATTCGTGCTACGTTGGAGTCTGTGTCACCGAGTAATAATTACCGAAGTACCAGTGACTCTTATCAAGGGCATGCTTATCCGCAAATTATCGCTTATTCCCCTATTCACAATGCGTTGTTTATTTATCAATATTTCCGATTTTATGAAAATGGTAGCACGACAAAAACCGATTCATTGTCACGCGTTTATTTTGCTTAAGGAGCTATGATGTTTAACTGGTGTAATCAAAAACAAGCCATTAAATTAAATGGCACTTATTTACTCACTCACCCTGAATCTGGACAGCGTTGGGAGTCCAAAGAGCAAGCACAGCTTTGGTATTCACAGTATCAAGCTGAGCAACAGCAAAAGGAGCTCGCTGAACAGTCACAAATGCCTGTATTAGCCGACGTTCAATTGCACTCGGTTGCGGGAGCAATTAAAGTGCCCAGTGATCTTACATCGCGACAGGTAATAAAAGTTACCGTGGAGGAGGGGCAAAATGTTACTTTGAGCGGTCAATTGGACATCGCCGATGAATCATTTTTGTTGCCTGTGCTGCGTGATGATGGTCGCCGTGTTTACTTTCCCATTGACGTGAATGCTGGTCAATTCAACGCAACCTTTAATTTTCCTACGTCTGGTCGCTTTGAAGTATTCTCTGCGTTATTGAATGAAGAGTTTATGGAGCCTCGGTTTAACATCAACCACATTACATTTTATGTAGTGCGAGCGGCGCAAGCTGCGAGTTAGTTTGGGTGAATGTGATACTGATTTTTAGAACCGGACAGCATTGACCTGTTTTAAGTCAAAAAAAATCAGTAAGATACACCTATGCTGATTAATCAACTCAATCAAGAGTGAGTCGTTACTTGGCAAGCACAGTCCCAACTTGTTTTAAAAGCCTGCTCATTTGAGCAGGCTTTTTTATTACATGTTACATAGCTAGCGGCTGCTACAATGCAGTCTCTAGCTATGTAACATTGCAACCCAACAAACAACAGGGTTGCTTTGGTTGAATTATATAAAAGCCTCTCTCAAATGTTTCTTTCAACCTTTAGAAGGTAAAGAAGCATTATGTTAGATGTTTTAAGGCGCTTGATATGTGCCTAAATCTAAACCTTAACAACAGGACAGCATTGACCTGTTTTAAGGAAAAAAAATCGGTAAGATACACCTATGCTGACTAATCAACTCAATGAACAGTGATGCGTTACTTAGTAAACACAGACCCATTTTGCATTAAAAGCCTGCTTATTTGAGCAGGCTTTTTTATGGGTAAAGTTTTATATGTTACATATCAATCATGGGTTGTTTGCTTTAAAACAAAAATGAACGTGATATGAAACTTTTTTGCTGGGTGCTTACCTAAACCCATACGATGGTAAATAAGCACGTGCTAAAAAGTGTTAAAAACGCTCGGTGAGTGCCTTAGTCTAAATCATTATCATAGGGCAGCATTGACCTGTTTTAAATCATAAAAATCAGTAAGATATACATACACTGAATGATTAACCAAATGCTTCAATATAGTGTTTGGTTGCAACAAGCTCCATTATCCAAGCAAATTGGCCTGCACTTCGGTACAGGCTTTTTTTATGGGCCTCAGAGGTACTTTATGCGCGTTTTTAATTTATTAGATATGTCCAAGGTGCCATTACCTGACACCATTACCGAGCTGGATTTTGAACAAACGCTGTCACAGCTCAAAGAGCGGCTATTATCGCATTACCCTCAGTATGCAGAGGCACTAAGCTTCGAGTCTGAGCCAATGCAAGTCATGTTAGAAATGCTGGCCTATCAACAGCTATTATTTGACGGCAAACTCAATGACGCCATCAAAGGTAATATGTTGGCCAGTGCCACAGGTAATGACCTAGATGCAATCGCCGCACGCTACAACTTAGCGCGCCAAGACAGTGAAACGGATGAGCGGTTTAAACGCCGCATACAAATGGTATTTGAGGGATTAAACACCGCAGGGAGCAAACAGGCTTATCAGTTTCATGCACTCTCAGCGGATGCAAGAGTCAAGGATGTTTATGTGCTCAGCCCCGAGCCTTGTGATATTCACCTAACCATTTTAAGCCATGAACAAAACGGCGAACCATCAGATGAGTTGCTCAACACGCTACGTAATCACTTCGGGTTAGATGCGGATGGCAGTATAAGCAAGCATGCTTCTAAAGTAAGGCCTCTCGGTGACAGGCTAACTATAACAGGCCCCACAGTTAAGCCATTCTCGCTTGATGTCGCCATCGAAATTGCGCCAGGGCCTGCTGCATCTGTTGTTGAACAGACCGTTAAAGCCGCACTGAGCCAATACCTCGCTCAGCAAAGTTTGCTGGGCAGAGATATTAGCCAGATGGGATTGTTTGCAGCGCTTAATCAGCCAGGTGTTGAAAGTGGTCGCATTATAAACCCCAATACAGACATTCATATTGCTGCCAATGAGGTGGCGGTGTGTACGGGGATCACGGTGAGTTCGACGGTTATTGAGGGGGAGTAATGGATAATTTTGACAACTTGCCAAAGTTATTGCCAAGCAGTGCCAGTCAACTATTACAGGCTTTAACGCAATTACTGACCTATCCGGATAAAACCCAGTTACTCCATGATATTTGGCATCCACAAAAATGCCCAGCACAGCTACTACCTTGGTTAGCTTGGTCGCTGTCGGTGGATGACTGGAATGACGCTTGGAGTGAAAAGAACAAACGCCAAGTCATCGCTGATGCGTTTGAAGTACACCGTTATAAGGCTACTCCTTATGCGCTCAAAAAAGCGTTGGATAGCTTAGGAATAGAAACACAAATTCAAGAGTGGTGGCAAAGTGAGGGAGCCAAGCGCGGCACGGTGATAGTGCATGCGTTGGTGAACCAAAATTTAGATACCAATGAGCAGGGACTGCTCACCAAAGCCATGCTGGAGCAGGTTAAGCGCATTGTTGATACGGCAAAGCGCGCCGCTGTGCATGTTGAAGTTCAACTTGGCATTGCTTTAAAAGAATCATTTGGAACCGGGTTGTTTAGTGGTGCAGGGATTGGACTTGCCAGCAAGGATGGGGCGTTTACAGGCGTTCACCCAGATAGCATTAGCGTTAACACCGGTGCACTCATAGCCAGCAAAAATGGTGTCGCTGGTGTTGATAAGCAGGCTCTGTTTCAGGGGATAGCACCTGAGGCTTGTGCTGCTTCGATAGCCAGCACACTGGCAAGCAAAGCAGGTGTTGGGACAATCGACCAGCAAGGGCAACTTTGCGGTATTACCCCTGAACAAACTTATGGAAAAGCAGCTGCAGCACTGGCAGCAAAAAGTGGTGTGGCAGGGTGTGAACATCAAGCCAATTGGTTGGGCGTAGCGCCCAATTCAGCAGCAATTTCTCAAGGGATTTCGGCGCTTGTAACGCGCATTCAATTTAACCATTTAACCTTACAAGGAGCGACCTAATGTCAGCACTCACCTTGCAGTTTACGCAAGCAGGTCTCAATGCCTTGCTCAGTGCGACGCAGCGTGGATTCAAAGGCAAAATCAGTCACATGGCCTTTGGTGACGCAGCTTATACGCCCAGTAAAACACAAACCGCACTTAAAGGCGAAAAAGAGCGGGTAGCCATTGTTGATACCGACTACAGCGACGGTGAAAGCAGCAGCTTAAAAATCGCTGCTAAATTCGATGCGCCTTTGGAATACGCAATTCGCGAAATTGGGGTGTTCATTGAGTCACCCGACTATAGCGGTGAAGGCGAACCCGAACTCATTTTGCTCGGTGTTTACTCTCAGGAAAACACCACTTTAGGTTATCGCACTCCCGATGTAAAAGTGTTGCAGTGGCTAACCTTGTCACTGGCACAAATTCCATCAGATAGTGTGGAAGTCAAAGTGGGTGTAGATAACCTCAATATCATCGTGGACAGAGAGCTTGCCGATATGGCGTTGGTACAGCTTAACACCATGCAACGTCAAATCGAACAAGAGCTGCGTTTAGTGGCTTTAGAGCAAGCTCAATAACTTAGGAGTGATCATGTCAGAACAAGATAAAACCATGACGCAGCGCTTAACCGACGTGGTAACTGCTGCCGATAGTTTGACCCAAACTGTGCAAAACCAAATTGGGCAAATTAATAGTACCGTCAGTGCCAAGATGAGTGAGGTGGATACCACTATTGCTCAGGCCAACACTAAGGTTGATAACTACATTGGCAGTGCTCGTAGTGAGTATTCTCATATCTTGCTGAGTCGCAACCAAGGGATGGAACCTGCCAGCGCTACCGCGATAAAAGGTTTTAATACCATCTATACGAATTTAGAAGTCACGAAGGAAGCAACGATACACGGTATTCCAGATTACGATACAGATCACACTGGCAGTGGTGTTGGCGCTGATTTTAGAGCGGCTGTATATGACGGCTACGTAAATGGTTACTTCAATATTTTGCGATTAAAGTGGACCAGAACCAACACAGCGCATCCTTCTCGCATTGATAATAACTGGAGCTCAGGCTATCAACAGGGCGCGCTAACATCGGCTTGTTACTTAAAAGTGTTATCGGGCAGCGTATCTGGCTCTATGTCACCTGTTGTTGACTGTGGCAATGACTGGCATTTGTATGCGGAACGAAGAAAAGCAGTAAACTCATCGGCTGCATTTCATACCAGCCATTCCAAGTTAACATTTGATTCTGAGCAAGGAGAGGCACTTATCTGTCTATTCGGTACTGCCAGTGGTTATGTTGACCTTGAGAGTGCGGGGTGGTCATTGTTCCCTGAGTTTGCACGTCCATCAGATATCCCAGCATAGGAGTAGTGAAATGATAGTTAAACATAATGGCTCGATCGTTGCGACTTTCGGTGATGTATTAGACATGGACCAGATCAGCGCTTACTTATCAGCAAATGAGATTAATTTAGCGATTGATGAACTGGAAATAGTTTTTGAGCTAGAAGAAGCATTGGATGCAAGAAAGATAGCGTACCAAAGCGAATCTGATCCACTGTTTATCGAGTGGCAATATGACCAAACAGACGTCGCAAAACAGGCTTGGTTGGATAAAGTCGCTCAAATAAAAGCACGTTACCCACTGCCAGCTTAACCTTCTTCGGGCACATCGTCCGCCATTAATCCTACAGCCTCCCTTTCTTTGAGAGTGCTGAGCTTTTTATCAGAGAATCACTATGAATCATCGCAGTACCCTAGTTGAAAAGGTGCTTGAGTACCTGACGTCTGGATTACAAGGTGTAGCACAGGTTGGTTTAATAAAACCTGTGATGCCTTATCCAGACTTAACGCAGGTGGCGCAGCTGTGTGTCACACTGGTATCAGAACGTCAAGCCAGTGAGTTGCAATCAAGTGGGCCTACGTCGAATAAGAACTTAAGCCCTAATCCACTCGACAGACGAGTGTTAAAGTTGCAACTAGATATCGAAGCCGAAGATGCCGATAGCATCGCGCTACTGACTCGTTTAGACGGGGTGATAGATAGCAGTGAAGCACTGATGCAGGCAGACGGTGTGCCCGTTCCTTGGCAGCATTTTGTTGCTAAAGACGCAGAGTTTGCATTCACCAAGCAAAGCGAAACCATGATAGGTAAAGCTAAGCTCATTTGGGAGTTCTACTATCAGTATGAGCCACCTGAAGAAGCGCCTGGTCCTGTGATCACCGATGTATATTTAGGGCCGCAAGGTGGTGAACACCGTCATGTGGCTACGGTCAATGCAGAAGGTGAAGTGGTCATCGCGGAGGTTGAAGATGCTGGCTAACCCTTTGCAAAGTAATCTAGCACAGTCTGATATGCAAAGCCGTTTGGCTAAGCTTATCTCACTTGGCACTGTGAATGAGGTGGATTACGAAGCGGCCAAAGTACGCGTAAAAATCGGTGACTGGCTCACAACGTGGTTGCCTTGGCTTACCAATCAAGCATTTAACGATATGACTTGGCAGGCCCCAGAAGTGGGGGAGCAGGTTGTGGTTTTGGCACCGTGTGGTGACTTAGCGCAAGGCGTGGTGCTTGGCAGCTTGTATCAAAATGGCCATAACCTTGAGAGCGTGGCCAGTGATGTGGGCAAGGATGAGCGTGTCGATGTACAGCGTACCAAATATCAGGATGGTTCTTTGGTTGAATATAACCGCAAAACGCACCAATATCTGATTGATGTAAAGCAAGATTCGGCTGTTATCAAACTTAAGTCTGCCAAAGACATTATTCTAGAATGTGATAACGACTTAAATATCACAGTGGGCAACAACGCCACCATTAATGTCGCTGGTGATGCCACAGTCAATGGTGATAAGAGCATCTCGGTAACGGCTGCCGACAACCTGAGCCTAAAGGGTAAAACCGTTGCAGTTGAAGCAACCGGTGGTGATCTTAAGGTTAAGGCATCAGGTACGTTGAAGCTTAACGGCAGCAAAATCAGCGCTCAGGAGTAAGGTATGCCAGCAATCTCCGTCGATGCACACATAACTGACCTACACGCTGGTTTTTTACCTGGCACTATCAGTGCCTCACAAACCAGCTTTACCGTGGCGGGAAAACCAGTCTTACGTCAGGGCGATTCAATCAGCACGCATAACTTAGCCGCAGACCCTAAAGTAAAACATGTTGGCGCAACGGTCTCTGCGGGCGCGGGGAGTTTTACCATTGCGGGCAAAGCGGTTGCACGCCTTGGCGACCTAACTAGTTGCGGCGGAACTGTCGCACTGGGTGTGGCGAGCTTTACCGTAGGTGGTTAACGCAAAGAGGTTACAAAATGATAGGCATGAACGCACAAACTGGTCGGCCCTTATCAGGGGTTGAGCATTTAAAACAAAGTATTCGAGACATAGTCACAACACCACTTGGTAGTCGCGTCATGCGGCGTGATTATGGGTGTGGTTTATTCGATTTACTCGACAGTCCATTTTCTAGCTCTTTAGTGGGGGATATCACTTTGGCTATTTCAGAGGGACTAGAAAAATGGGAACCACGCTTTCGTCTTGAATCGGTTGCCGTGCACCCAGCAGGCAGCGGAAAATTGTCCATAGATATTAATGGCTTGTACCTAATCAATGGCGAGCCAGTAATCATTGAAGGCATACAAGTGTAACAACACAAACACAAATTTTTTAAATCTTAAAACCACGCTTTGCGTGGTTTTTTTGTTTCTAACTGACATACCCTTGAAGGAGAATCATATGTCACAATTTCTACATGGTGTAGAGGTGATCGAGGCGCAATCAGGCACTCGTCCAATCAAAACAGTAAAAAGCTCAGTAATTGGCTTAGTCGGTACAGCGCCTTTCGCTGACGAAGAAGCGTTTCCACTTAATACACCTGTATTAATTGCAGGTAAGCGTGCAGAAGCAGCCAAATTAGTAAGCCCAGATAACGCTGATTTCGCAGCGCGCCTAGCGACATTACGTTCAGAAGCAGAAGCGGATGCCGTGGCTGCTCACACAGCAGCAAACGACGGTGTGGCGCCAACGGCAGATGAGCTTGCTGCTATTAAAGCAAAAGTTGAGAAAACAGTTACTGACGTTGAATATGGTCTTAAGGGTTCATTAGTTCCTGCGATTGACGGTGTTTTCGACCAAGCTGGTGCGGTGGTTATCGTGGTACGTGTTGCTGATGGTGACGAAGCAACTGTGACGAACAACATCATTGGCGGTGTTGACAGCGAAGGCGCATACACTGGTATGCAAGCATTCCTAGGTGCTGAGTCGGTCGTTGGTGTAGCGCCACGTATTCTCATTGCACCAGGTTATACGCATCAGAAGAACGGCACAGAGAAAAACCCTGTTGTTTCTAACATGGTTTCTATTGCTGAGCGTTTACGTGCAGTGATCATCGCTGACGGCCCAAGCACAGACGACAATGCTGCTAAAGCATACCGTAAAGACTTCGGCTCTCGCCGTGTATTTGTGGTTGACCCTGCGGTTAGAGTATTCCGTGACGGTCAATCAGTGGTTGAACCTGCCAGTTCACGTGTTGCTGGTATGATTGCAAAATCAGACAACGACCGTGGCTTCTGGTGGAGCCCAAGTAACACCAACATGAATGGCATCGTTGCCACTGAACGTCCAATTGACTTCCAGCTAGGCGATCCAAACGCTCGTGCTAACTTACTGAACGAAAACGAAGTTGCGACAATTATCCGTCAAAATGGCTTTAAGCTATGGGGTAACCGCACATGTTCTGATGACCCTAAATGGGCATTCCTATCAGTGGTTCGTACAGCGGACATGATCAACGACTCACTACTACGTGCTCACATGTGGGCAGTAGACCGCAACATCACTAAAACTTACATCGAAGATGTGACACAAAGCGTACAGTCTTACCTTGATAGCTTAAAGGCGCAGGGTGCGATTATCGGCGGTCAAATCTGGGCTGATGCAGACTTGAACACACCTGAAAACATTCAGGCAGGTAAAGTGTACTTTAGCTTCGACTTTACGCCACCAACACCAGCTGAGCATATCACCTTCAAGAGCATTCTTACCAACAACTACCTAGAGGAAATCGTATAATGGCAATGTCTCCTAAAATCTTAAAAAAATTCAAGCTATTCGTTGATGGTAAAGGCTACCTAGGCATCGCTGACGAAATCACGTTACCAAAAGTAACGGTGAAAACACGTGAAGTCACGTCAGGTTTCCAAGCGCCAATCGAGCTTGATGTTGGCCAACTTGAAAAGCTTGAAGGCTCAGTAACATTGCTTGAGTACAACGCTGACATGATGAAGCTACTAGGTGACTGGAGTGGTAAAACAACACCACTAACAGCACGTGGTGCGATTCAAGCACAAGGCGAAGAACCGGTTCCAGTTAAAGTAACGCTTGAAGGCTTCTTTAAAGAGGTTGACATGGGTAACTGGAAAGACGGTGAAGAAGCGAAGTTAACGCTTCAATACGCTGTTCAAAAATACAAGTTAGAAATTGGTCAGGATGTTATCTATGACATCGACCTACAGAACGACACTCGTATTATCAACGGTAAAGATCAAATGGCACTGCTACGTGCTGCAATTGGAGCATAATAAGTTATGACAGATATCATTAAACTGAACTTCCCAGTCACGGTCGATGCGCATGAGTATGCAGAACTAACGATGAGACGACCAAAAGTACGTGATCGTTTAATGGTGGACAAAACAGATTTGAGTGAATCAGAGAGCGAAATTCGCTACTTCTCAAATTTGTGTGAAGTTTCTCCAGACGTGATTGAAGAGCTTGATTGGAGCGACTTTGTCAAGTTGCGAGAAAAGCTACAGGCTTTTCTCGTATCCCGCCCAAGCGCTTAAAAGCCATGGTTATTGCCCTCGCTAAATATACTGGGTGGGGCTTACACGAGTTAAACGCGCTGACCGAGCCTGAGCTATGCGAATGGTTCGAAGCAGCCGTTGATTACAAACAATCTACAGAGGCAGGGTAACCCCTGCCTTTTTTTGTACAGCAAATAACATTGTTGAGTGCTATTTGCTGTACAAAAACACAAACACCACGCCTGTCACTGCATCGCCAACCCTCCTTTGGTCATCAACGCAGCGTTATCACAGGCACATCGCTCACTTCTATGTATTCTCAGGTATTGCTATGACATTTGTGGATCCTTCTGATCAAAATCGCACCACACAACAGGGTGCATCTACTGTGCAGGGAACTGCTGACAATAAAGTGAAAAATAAGCTGCCAAAAATTCAGCCATATGAAGACATTAGCGTTAGTGCCGAATTACTTGGACAGGTGATGCAACAGCTGCAATCACACGCTTTGGCATTTGACACTAAACCACTTGAAGCATTACTGAGTTTGCTTGCCAAATTCAATGTGAATGAACTGATGGCAAACCACTTTGCTGATTTGCGAAGCCATTTGTTGGACCTCAATAGCAGTTTGCAAATGCAAACGAGCCAGAGCTTAGAAATAGCGAGTGGATCTGCGTCAGCTGCTTCAACGTCAGCACCAGATAGCGCCGATGTTGAAAAGAGTTTGCTTACGATTGAAGACTCATCACTGCGCCAGCTAGACGCGCAAAGTGCCATGAGTGAAAGCTTAGTATCTGTGCGGTCCAGCACTCAAGGCTTGCTCAATGCAATTGATGTAGAATCTTTGGATGACAGCCTAACATCGCTTGACTGGTCAATTGGCGCTGTGACTAATTCAATCGAGGCGCTTACTAGCGAGTTGCCAAACAGTGTTGAAGTTGGCGTAAGCAATGCGATACGAGAGTTGCTAAATACGGTTGCTAATTTAAAGGTTAAAGGCGTTAGCACACAGCACGTAAAGAACGTTACCAACAATGCTGCGTACGCAGGTAAAACAGCGCCAAAGCAGCAAAAGGCAAACCACAAAAAGCAACCGTCAGACACGCTGCAATCGCAAACGCCTTCAGCGAATACGTTGATAGCCAAAACACCAGCCAACCCAATTCTTAAAAAGAATAAAAAGTCTAAAGCCCGCGCTGCAACGAGCGACAAAGCATTTGACAAAAAACAGCGTGCGACTAAAAGAAATGCTTCAGAACAGGCACACAATACAGATCCAAAAAAGCAGGCACCTATAACCCTGCCTGATGTGAGTCAGCTAAATGTGCAAAGTGCTGTTGAAGGTGAGCTGGCTTCGATTTTAGATATTGCGCCGCAACTTTTAAAAGCGGTTAATCTTGAAGGCGCTGCAAAGGCGATGACTCAGGCCATGCCTGCGCTGAAACAGTTAAACTTACAAGGCATTGCTTCGGGAGATTTATCTTCGGTATTGGATGCAGGCCCTGATTTACTCAAGGCGATAAACCTAGAGGGTCCAGCCAACGCGCTGCAAACCGTGATACCGGGCTTAAAGCAATTGGACTTGCAGGGTATCGCATCGGGAGATTTATCTACGGTATTGGATGCCGGCCCCGATTTACTCAAGGCGATAAACCTAGAGGGTCCTGCCAGCGCGCTACAAACCGCGATGCCGCTCTTAAAGCAATTAGACTTACAAGGCATTGCCTCGGGAGATTTATCTTCGGTATTGGATGCCGGTCCCGATTTACTCAAGGCGATAAACCTAGAGGGCCCCGCCAACGCGCTACAAACTGCCATGCCGGGCTTAAAGCAGTTGGACTTACAAGGCATTGCCTCGGGGGATTTATCTTCGGTATTGGATGCCGGTCCCGATTTACTCAAGGCGATAAACCTAAAGGGCCCTGCCAACGCACTACAAACCGCTATGCCGGGTCTTAAGCAATTGGACTTACAAGGCATTGCCTCGGGAGATTTATCTTCGGTATTGGATGCAGGCCCCGATTTACTCAAGGCGATAAACCTTGAGGGCCCTGCCAACGCACTACAAACCGCGCTGCCGGGCTTAAAGCAGCTAGACATCAAGGGGATTATGGATGGTGATTTACAGTCCATGGTCAAAGCTGGCCCTGATCTACTTAAGTCGTTTGGCTTCAACGATGCCGCTGCGGTATTTGAGGAGCACTCATCGGCAATAGGCAAGTTAGACTTCAAAGGCATTCTCAATGGTGACTTGTCGTCTATCGGGGATGCAGCGTCAGACTTCTTTGAATTTGCAGAACCAGAAGATGCGCTTGATGAGGCGCCTGAACAAGAGAAAGACCAGCAGAAAAAGCGCAATAAACGACGTAATAAGAAGGGCAAAAGAGCTAAGCGAAGAGGGGCGAAAAACCGTCAATCGCAACCGCGTAGCAACACTCAACCATGGGTGAAGGATGCTCAGGATGACACGGATAAGGGTCAGCCTAATAAGCGCAAAGGCAAGCAAGCAAAACCTGCGTTAAAGGTATTGGATGGCGGTCGCAAAGATAGCCCTAAACAAGGTGCTGCGACTAACAAACCTAAATCTGTGAGCGCTGCAAAACTGGGTAAAGGCGTAGCCGCAAATGACCCAATCTTTGGCAGCAGCTCACGTGCAAAACCTAAAATGAGTGGCTTCTTCAAAGGGTTCATGAAAAACCCGCTCGCCAAAACATTAGGCCGATTTACCGGTCCACTTAGAACCATAATGAGTGCGGCGGATATTGGCGGTACTTTGGCGGATGACAGTCTCAGTAAACGAGAAAAGTCTAAGCAGATAGGTACGGCAGCAGGTGGCGCTGGGGGCGCGCTTGCAGGTGCTGCGGCAGGGGCGGCGATTGGCTCAATCATCCCAGGTGTTGGCACGCTGATTGGTGGCGCGATAGGTGGCGCAATTGGTTCGTTTGGTGGTGAGTCGTTAGGGGGCTTCTTAGGCGACTGGTTTGGCAGCTCTTTGGAAGACTCGGTTGATGAAAACAATGCCATGCAACAGAGCAATGCAACAACCCAGTCTTTAAATATCGCCAATGTAGATGCGTCTTTAGGTGGTGCGGCTAATGACCCAAGTTATGCGCAAGGAGGGTCGTTTCAAGCCTTGGCAGGTGATAGCTCATCTGGTGCGAAGGCACAACAGCAACAGGCAGGTCACAAATCACTTTCAGCACAATCACTTGATGAGTCAAAAGCAGATGCTTTGGCGACCAATCCAAGTGAGCTGAATACGCTTGCACAAACAGTGGGCAGCGACAAATCATCCGCACAGCATGTTAATAGCAGCGTTACCGTTAATGCCAATATTACAGTTAATGCAACGCCTGAGATGTCGGCATTGGATATTGCTGAACAAATCAAGCTGGTTCTTGAGGAAAAACAACAGCAAGCACAGCGTGATATGCGCTTGCGATATATTGATGAGGTAGCTTAATGGCTAAAGTAAGTCACGCGTCGCACATGATGCAGCTGGGAGATTATAAGTTTTCTGTGAGCAGTGCAGCGTTTAGCAAATTATCTTACGCAACGGAGTATCGTTGGAAGAACCAAGATTCTCAAACGGAAGGAAAAAGCCCAGTCCAGCAGTTTGTTGGGGTGGGAGCACAAACTATCACACTTGATGGCACGATATATCCTCAACTTGTCAAAGATGGCCTTAGTCAGGTTGATAATATGAGAGCAGAAGCAGCTAAGGGTAAGCCGTTGACACTTGGTTATGTCAAAGTCAATGGTAAGTCAGATGCCTCCGTTGGCAGGATTTTAGGGAAGTGGATTATTAAATCCATCAATGAAGAGCGTTCACTGTTTCTCAATGATGGTATTCCTAGAGAGATCCAATTCCAAATGACTTTAGAGCGTTACGACGGCAATACCAAATAAGGAGAAGAGCAATGAGCGGGGTAACTTATATTACACGTGATGGTGATTGCTTAGACAATATCTGTTGGCATCACTATGGCCGCAGCAGCACGATGGTTGAAATGGTGCTTGAAGCAAATCATGGCTTGGCTGAGTTGGGGGCCATTTATCCAGAGAACATCGCGATATTTCTGCCTGAAGTAATTGAAAAGCCAGTGCAACAGAACATTATTAACATTTGGGACTGAGGAGAGACTCATGAATATCCAGCCTCAGTTTTCCATCAAAACCAATGCAAAAGAGGTCGCTCAGCGTCTAATTGACCGTGTTGTTAACGTCACAGTCAAGCTGAAAACCGGTTTGGTGAGTGATAGTTGCTATGTACGTTTTGACAACTTGGAAGTCGCGCCAATTCAGCAGCCCAAGCCGACCGACATTGTTGAAATAGCGATGGGCTATAAAGAGGGTAATGAAGACAAAAGTGCGACTTTACATCCACTTGGAAAGTTTGAAGTGGGAGAATTCAGCCTGTCAGGTCCTGTACGTTCATTGGAGTTATTTGGCAACAAACTGTTGTGGCACACTACACTGAAAGCTCCGAAACAACGTTCCTGGCCTGAGGATCCTAAAAAGCCCAAAAAATTGGGTGAACTGGTATCCGATATTGCTGGCGAATATGGTCTTGAGGCCAAAGTGGGTGATGCCTTTACCAATATTGAGCTACCACATATTGAACAAAATGAAAGTGATGCTCAGTTATTAACGTCGCTTGCTGAGCAATTTGATGCCATCTTAAAAATCTCACATGACAAATTGATTTTCATGGCCAGAGGTACTGGACGCTCGTTATCCGGTCAAGCCTTAAAAGAAGTTGAACTCCACACGAGCGACATTTTACTCTGGCGCTACGACAAAGACGCTTGCCGAAAGGTAGGCGATGTGACGGCTTTTTATTACGACATTGACTGCGCATTAAAGGTGCCTGTGAAGGTCGGTAGTGACGGTCCAAGCGTTGTATTACCCTATGTATACGCAGATGAAGCTACAGCAACTCGCTATGCAAAAGCCAAGCATAACCGCCTAAAACGCGCCAGCACCAGCATTCACATCTCTTGCATTGGTAATGCGCAAATTGTTGCCGGTGCTGTTGTCAAAATAACCAATACTAAAAGCGACTTAGATGGCAGCTGGTTTGTCAGTGAAGTTGAGCATTGTATTAATAAACAAGGCTTTCGCTCGCATTTGGTTTGTGAGCAACTGGCTTAACACAATACCTTGTTGGTCTAATCGGCTGCAATTTCAAAAATAAAAAATTAAACACTGCGACTTGCTCGCTTTTTGCGCAACTCGTATGTGTAACCCCCTTCTAAAACCCTACCAACGATTCCTTTCTCCAACTAAGGCCATCCTGCACACAACTTGCAGGCTCTGGCCTCCTTCCTAATAAACCAAGCCTATATACTTTCGCATTTATCTTTATCGTCATTAATGAAAGCGATACACATATCAGAAAACACGCCTGTGGCTACTTTTTCATTATCTACATGGAATGAAAATGTATGAGGCCACCATATCCCATCTATTTTCTTATAATCTGACTCAATACCAATATTGGAGTTATCGTAAAAGAGCTGCAATATTTTTTGTTTGTGTTGATCAACTAAAATACTAAAAGGGGCGATGCCCGAGGACTCAACCCGGTACATATATTGATGTGGTGAAGTTTCATTATACTGTCTATATAAGTGTGTATCGTCTTTTTTGAATAAATCTAAAAAATTAAGTCGTAATGACCTCAGTTCTTTAGCAATTTCTTGCTCGCTCATTTTAACTTTTCGCTGGGTATGTAGGTCAGTTTTTATACCTGTTTTATTATCTAGGTCATATTGAGTGTTATCTCTTAGGATCTTGAGGCTAAAAGGTTGGTAATTAACCCGCACATGTTGTTTAGTGGTGTTATCTTTTCTGTGTAGCGTGAGCGTGTAAGTAAATTCAGTAATGGCTTTTAAAGTATTTACATCAGCTAAGAGATTTAACTTTTTAGGTGCAAAGTGCGCTTTGTACCACTGTTTTGGAAATGCCTGCTCGGTACTGACTCTGTGAATATTAAACAGCGCGAAATCAGGCTCTGGACGTTCACTGCTGAAATATAGCCATTTCCCATCGGGGGAAAATTGTGGGCTGATCTCATGAAAATGAGAATTGACACCTGCTAATAGCTTGATAGGTGCACTCCATTGCCCCGATAGTAATCGGCTGGCATAAAGATCAGCTTGTGGTGACGTTTTTGATATTTGCCAAAATACCGCTACCTTTGCGTCTGGTGAAAAGGTCAAGTCACTGCGCATCTCAATATCATCCTGTCTCGGGGTAGCATCCCACAGAGTCACTGCTTGGTGTGTTTTTTTGTCTGACATAAGTGCATAGTGGCGATCGTGTCGTCTGGCGAAATACAATCTTCCTTGATGTAGCTCTGGGCCGAATTCATCATCAATAGAGTTAATATGTGTGTTCAAAGGAGTGACTTCAGTAGCTTGCCCATTCACTAACCTCCCATGCCAAATATTGTAGTCTCTGCTATTACCTAGATTTTTCATAGGTTTGTCTGAAATGAAATAAATTTCGTGGCCGTTTGGCGCATACATGGGATCTGAGTATTTAAATTCTGTGGGGCCAAGGTTTATCTTCCTTGGGGTGGTATAGCGGTTGTCTTGGTGCTGGTATTCCCAAACTTGGGCATTCTCAAAATCTCGGTCTGAGCGTGCCAATAGAACACGACTAAATTTGGGGTGAAAATTTAGATTATATTCACTTTTTGTGCTGGATAGTGACGTGACGAGTTCAGCGTTCGCAGAAAGAGCGACACATAAGGCGGTCAGTCCCCCGACAATGATTTTCATAGTTGTTGTTCCTCTAAACACAGTACATGTTAGTAGCGAGCTAAATAGGACGATGTTGATGAAGACCTAGAAACACGATAACTTCTTTCAAACAATGTGGCTTACGTGACCTGAACAGCCCAATTGTGAGGATACTTTTTTGCCAATTAGATAGACTATTTTTATGATGAATAAAATATAAGCAACAATAATAATGACATAGATGAAAGATTGAATTTCAAGCTGCAGCGCTACCGTGTAAATCTCTAAATTTTACTTTGCACTTACATGAGGCTTTTGCTAAGCCTATAAGACTCTGTTGCAAAGGGGTTACCACATGAAAAAACTATTGCTCTGCCTTTTCGTCAGCTGGCTATGCGTTGCCTGTTCATCTGACGACTCAACCACTACACCGCAGCCGCAAGTGCCCGATAATAATAGTGACACCCCAGACCCAACCCCAGACCCAGATCCTGAGCCAGATCCTGACCCTGAGCCCGACCCTGAGCCCGACCCAGATCCTGAGCCTGAAAACCCTCAATTGGCGGTTGTGTTTCCTGCAAAGTTTATGACAACCTCGCCATTTTCTAGACGTGCAGAGGGGCAGCAAAAAGCTTTTGGCATGTACGATACTAGTATATCTACTGTACCGAGTTATTTTTCTGCCACAGAGCTGATTGATGCAATTCTAAAGGGCGATACTTCAATTAGTGACACATTTGATGTGGGCGCTTTTTATGTAACTGGCCACAACGCTAGTTGTTTCGGCCCGGTAGTCATGTACAGTGGTCACCCAGATGCGCCTAGCCCAAGTAGCGCAAGCGGAAGCTTACCCAGTGGAGATTTAGGCCTTTGGTTAGTCTCTGATGACAGTGGCGATGCCTGTGCTGTAGCGCAAACGAATGCCTTATTGGAGGGCATTGAATCACAAACAACTATGTCATTGATGACGTTGGCCAGTATGGTTGCTGTTGCCACCGCCGATGGTAGCAGCCTTCCTGCGGTAGGTAGCACGCTCGATGTAACTGGGTTAATGAATGATGCCGGTATTACCGATGTCACCTTTAGCAATGCGAGTATTGAGCAAACAACCACGCAATGGCTATATCAAGTAGAGTTGAGCTATCAAGTGGGTAGTGATGTGTATGCCATTACGCTCGATATGACACATGTACCAAGCGCTGATGCTGAGCAGTATGAGGGGTATTTACGATATACCGTAGAGGGAGAGGTCGGTGTATCAGGCATTGAATTTCCCGGCATGAATTGCTCGCAAAATGAGAGAACACTAGCGGGGTCAATCGCCTATCAAAGAAATGGCGACAACATAGTGCTGCAAGCACGCAGTGGGACCTTATGTGGTCACAGTGTAGCCAACGTGTTCAATAGCAATAATATTGTTGATGTTGATAATATTTATAATGCGGTATCGAACCCTGATGGCTGGAGCGAGAACTTTTCAATTTATGGTGCTGACTTTGACCTAACTACCTTAGCAGGTGATTATGCCCATGTGTGGCAGGCAGGTGCTGGAGATAGTCATAGCAGAGTGTTTAATATTGGTTTTAACGATGCAAGCCTCGATAACGGCGAGTCACACTTTGGTTATGGTACATCAATTGACGACACCGATGGCACGATATCTGGGTTTATTTGTAATTGGGCGGGTCCAGGCGCTGATCATACTTTGGTCAGTAAAACGCAAAGGCAGTTCTTTGAGTTTGACTCCACTTTGAATGTGTATTTAGGAACTGATCATCGCGCCAATATAGAATACGCGCCAACGGTAAGTTGTGACTATGATGGCTTAGGCACGTTTTTGTTTGATATAGATGCCAGTGGCACGCTTGGAGATACAGCTTTAGAAGATAGTACGCTGGCGTTTAGTAATGATTTATGGACACCAACTGATTCAACAATGACTGTACCAGAGGCGATTGCGGCCAGAGGTTTGAGCGTTCCGGTTATTCCTTTTGGCTGGCCTGCTGAAGAGTAGCTGTATTTTGGTGTGGTGTAGCAACTCTAAGCACCACACCAGTATTTAGAGCAGATTAACTACTTGAGTTCTTGCGCTACTTCTGCAATTTTCTGTCTTAACCAAATATGGCTGGCGTCACGGTGTAACAGTGGGCTCCAGATCATATCTAGCTCAAACGGTGGAATAGGGAAAGGCGGTTCTAAAATCGCTATTGCAGGGTCATCTTTGTAGATGTTCGCTGCTTTTGAAGGTAAAGTGGCGACCAAGTTCTGTTCTTTTGCTAAATGTATAGCAACATGATAGTTACGAGTAAACGTTGCAATATTACGATGTTTGCCAAAATGTGCGAGCGCCTCATCAACCCAACCAAGTTTTTGTACATCCGCAGGGTCCATACCCACACCCACACCAAAACCGGTTTTACTCACCCAAATATGACGAGCTTTCAAATATGCGTCCAGATTAAAGTTGTCGATGATAGGGTTATCGGATTTAATTAAACAACAAAAACTATCCTTCCAAATTTGCTTGTGGTGAAACGATTGCGGTAAATTTTCAAAACGGTTAATCGCCATATCAACCTTGCCATTTTCTACATCATGAAAGGTAACATCACTTGGTGTGAGAATATCTAGGGTGGTATCTGGCGCTTCTTCATGAAGTTTATTTAGTAACTTAGGAGCCAAGGTACTGGCTGCGTAGTCACTGGCCATGATGCGAAAGACACGATTACTTTGACTGGCGACAAATTCCCTATTTGGTGCGAGCGTTTCCTCCAACGTCATTAAAATACCGCGTATGACGGGTTGCAGTTCAAGCGCTCGTTCTGTGGGAACCATTCCTTCGCTAGTGCGAACTAAAATCGGATCATTGAATAAATTACGTAGCCGTTTTAGTCCATTACTCATTGCAGGCTGAGTGATACTTAACTGGTTTGCAGCGCGAGTAACGTTGCACTCACGCAGTAACGTATCTAGGTAGACTAAGAGGTTAAGGTCAATTTTACTAATGTTCACGGCGTTCCTTTATGGTTTTATCTAAGTGGATAAAGCGCTGCTCTTGTGGATAAGGAAATATATGTTTTACAACCTTATTTTTAACATCTAGCTGTGCTTGTTGCCAGTAACTTGCTGATAAAAGCTCTGGGTGAGCTTTTTCAAATATGGCCCTGAGTGTAGGGTTTGTGAGAACAAATGTACACAGTTGCTCTGGAAATACATCTTGTGGTGCAGCGGAGTGCTCATCAATACCCGAATATAGGTCGGATAAGTCAGTTTTTGGCATATCCCTAAAGTTCATATCAGTGAGATACTGAACCTCATCATAATCATAAAAAATTACGCGCAAATGTTTACTGACACCGAAATTTTTTAACAGCATATCGCCTGGAAAAATATTGGCTTGGAGCATTTCTTTGATAGCATTTCCATAGTCCCTCATGACAACTTCAGTTTGTTCGTCACTTGCATTGTGCAAGTACAGATTGAGGGGGGTCATACGTCGTTCAATATACAAGTGCTTGATAATCAACATATCACCTTCCTCTAACAAGCTCTCTGAGATGGTGCTACGCAGTTGCGTTAACAACTCAGGGGCGATACGAGATTTAGGGATAACCACGTTAGAGTATTCGATTGTATCAGCCATTCTGCCAACACGGTCATGGTTTTTAACCAAGTGATAACGCGCCAGTACCGTGTCTCGCCCAAAAGGTTTACTCTCTGAGAACTTATCTTTAATCACCTTGAATACATAGGGAAAGTTTTCGAGCGTAAATACCATCATTACCATGCCTGGCGTACCTGGTGCGAGAGTAAATTGGTCTTGGCTATTTTTTAAGTGATCCAAAAACTCCCTGTAGAACTCGGTTTTACCTTGTTTATGAAAACCAATGGCATTGTAAAGCTCAGCGGGAGTCTTATTAGGCATGAGTTGGTTTAAAAATCTAACCAAGGCGGAGGGGGCATGAGTTTCTACCATGAAATAGGCTCGAGCAAAGCCAAAAATCACCCTCATTTGCGATGAATTAGTCAGCAGCGCATCTATGTATAGCCCGCCTTTTTCATGGTGAAGTACCGAGATGATAAAAGGTTGGATACCACTTTTGGAAACCACTCGGCCAATAATATAGGCCCCTTTATTACGGTAAAATGGCGCTTGCAGTATATCAAAACGCATCATATGGCTTCGGTGGTGTGTATCCGGCGCCTGACGCATAAAGGCCTTCATTAATAGTTTTATATCTCGGTTTAAATTTTGAAAATTACACTTAAAGTCAATCTGTTTTATGATCTGCTGTATGGTCGGTTTTAGCCCTGACACAACGGGAAAATAGCTGCGATACTCTGCTTCAACAGGCAGAGCAGGTGCATCTTTTAAAGTGGTTTCAACAAAAATAAAGTCGTTATTAAAATAGCGCCTGTGGAACAGGCGACAAAAAACGGAGTTGTAAAAGGTCTCGGCCAACTCCGCTTGAGGGTGGAAGCTAAGTAACTCTAAGTAATCTTTTTTAATTTGATACCAAAGGGACTCATCGAGTTTCGTACAGGGAAGTGATGTTTTTAAACGTTCTACAGTTTCTTCAACACGCTCATCGTAATGGCTAATTCTAGATTTACTAATTTGCTGAATTCTCGACCAGTCTTGTTGTGAAAATGCTAGCCCAGTCTGTTTTGTGATGCTTTGAAAGCGCTGATAATGCTCGGTAAATCCCGCCAAAATCAGCTCTGCAATAGTAAAAGAGTGCACGCTAATACCTCAAGTGGTAAGACCTCTTGCTAGGTTAGCTTTTTTTAGCACTTGTGTCACTTATTCGTAACGTTTAAGTTTTCTTTCTAATTGAGCGATTTGCTTGTTTAGCTTTTTGGCCTGTTTGTGATAGACCTTGTTGATGGCTTTAAGTTGGCGTTTGATGTCATCAAGTGTTTCTTTGCGTTCTTTGTCATCCATAATGCGATTAACCCGAAGCTGTTGATTTCGTGTGTCTTGATCTCGTTCACGAGTTAAAATAGCGGCTTCGTGTTTTTTCGCTCTTAATTCATTTTTTAGATTGCGGATGATCTGTTGCTTTTCAAGATTATTGAGCGTTTTGTAATGTTGCTCGGAAGTCATACCCGATTTAGGATCTACGTTGGTAAGCGTATGTTGAGTGGCGTTACCAGCACAAGGAAACTGACTGTAAACAGTCCCTCTCTCAGTAACGCATTTGTAATAGTTAACGATTGTTTTAGCTTGGCTAGGAAGGGAAAGTAATAATGCCAGAACAAATATACTACGTATCATAGTTTTTCCTTTTGTTAAATTCTCCTAACACAAAGATAGACAAACATTAGGAAATGGCAAATTATGGCGTATGTTTCTGTGATGAAAACTTCTTCAATACTTTGATATTATTGATTAAAAATGGAATATCCAACTTTTGATCAATCGCAAAACCCTCAGTACCAGAAACATTTTTATAGCTGCCGTCTTGGCTAACAAGCGTTATGCGGTCTTTACGAAAAGCAACCAGCACACCTTGCGTATAGTTGACTCCCTCATTACTGATCGAGTGCTTGAGATCTCTACCCAACATAGTGCTGGTGGCAAGCTGAGGGCAGTCTAAGTGACTTGCAACAAGCGTATACATGATGTCGTGTAATTGCTTAAAAGTAGGCTGATCTACAGCATCAAAATAGTTGCTGTAAAACATACTATTGTAGACAACATCAGTACTATGAGGCGCTAGAGAAAACGCAATAACTGGGCCCTCAATATTTTTATCGGTATTAAGTTGATTAGCACTGATAATTTTTATAGGTGCTTCTTTAACGTCTATATCATCGATAAAACTTAACCCACTGACACTGACAAGCTGACCCTTAGAACTCCAAGGTGGCTGCTCGTTTTGTGACATCGCCGATTTATAGTATGCAGGCAACCCGTACACAAGGTTAAAAATTGCGTCATCATGATCAGAGGGTTGTAATAATTGAGCTGTTGGTTGTAGCTGATATTTGTTAGCAAACGCGGTTAACGCAGCGTGCTGTTCAAACACCACCACTGTAGCTGGTATTTCATTTTGTGGCAGGCATTTAGGTAGTGGCCTATTAAATGCAAATTGGCTTTGTGCATTTGTTAAGCTGATGTCTCGCGCTTGTTCGTATTGCTTTATATCTAAAAGGTCATGGCGAGCTAATAGTGTTTTTGCCGTTGTCGGATAAGACAATGGCAGAATATTATCTTGTTTGGTGACATCAAAATAGGCATTAGCATCAGCCCATATATGAATACTGTGACTGGTTGCAAAACAGCTTACTAAAATGGCGGTAGCATATTTTGGAAATCTATATTGTTTTAGCTCAGCTAGATGTCGCCACGCGCGATTGCCTGCCAGCAACTCAAAAACAAATACTGCTAAAATAAAGCCAACAGCTAAAACAGAAACGAGTATTGGTGAAACACTAAACTTCCCCCAAAGCAAAGATAAGATCTCTGGTAGTGCTTGAATGTTTAAGTGATAGCCAAGTTGAAAGTATACAAAAGCATCAAGAGAGAGAGTTGAGATCCCACATGTTGCCAGTAGTGCGGCCATCCCCCTTATATGCCTTGGATACGGAAATACAAGACTCAAAGGAAATATGGTCAAAACAAAGGCGCAAAACGTGATAAAGCTGGTATGACTTAGCCAAGTAATCAACATGTAAAAGCCGCCCAACGCTGACGTGGGTGGCTTATCTGCAAGTAAGTAACTGAAACTGATCAGTAAGACTAAGCCGATGTTTGCAAAGGTAAACCAGTGCCCCCAACTAAGAAGTTGGCTAGCTTTAGACGAAAACGGGCTTTGAGGGGTTAAATTCATCCAGTTATTTTACCGATTGTACGAGCGCTTTAGAGAAGTTATCCGCAACTGTTTGTCTTTTCGCTTCAGGCACATGCTCTTTTAAAATATGCGTGATAGAATTTCCTAAACACATAAGACTCAAATCAACCGGTGCCTGCGCTTGAGTGAGCACATCAATTAGCTGGTCAACAATTTGTTCAACTTGTTCGTTGGAATATTTAGATTGGATAGGCATCAGTTGGTTCAATATTAAAGAGTTATAATTTTTTCATTTTAACACCAGAGGCGTGAAAAACAAACATGAGCATAGAGGTGAATAAGCTAGTTGTACATTATGTCGACAAGCACGATGAAGATACGCAGATCCACTTACGTGAAGATGAAATGCAAATTAACGATAAAGTTAATGTGTTCATTGAACAGTTACATCATGCTTACAATGGCAAACCAGGCAAAGGGTATTGCGCATTCAGTGGTGAAAAAAACAGTCAAGTGTCTGCTGCAATGCAGAGTTATCGTAACAATGAACTGGGGTTTTGGCACTTTACGCAGCAAGCAACAGAGGTTTTAAAAGAAGAACTGAATAAATACGCGTTTAATGAAGTTGGCTATTTGGTGTTTTGTCAATACCAATATGTGGCGACAGATTATGTGCTCATTGCATTAATCAATATCAAAGAACATTATTCAATTACTTCCGAGCTTGATTTGTCAGCATCTCGACATTTAGATATTTCTCGTATGCAGCTGGCGGCTAGGATTGACTTGACGGCGTGGGATACACAACCTGATGATGCACGCTACATCTCGTTCATAAAGGGCAGAGCAGGACGTAAAGTCGCAGACTTTTTCTTAGACTTTTTAGGCTGTGAAGAAGGGATTGACCCAAAACAACAATCACAAGTGATGCTTGACGCGGTGGAAGATTACCTAAGTGAGCAACAATTCAATAAGCAGGAAAAGGACACCTTACGTAAGGAAGTATTCGACTACTGTAATGATTGTGTTGCTTCTGGGGAAGATGCCAACATCGAATCTTTATCTGAAACGCTGTCTAAATCCTCTGATGCACCGTTTGACGATTTCTATAAAGAGCAAGGTTACGATCTTGCAGAATCTTTCCCCGTAGACAAGAAAACCGTTAGCACTATGGTGAAGTTTTCTGGCCTAGGGGGTGGCGTAAGCGTGGGGTTTGAGCGTAAGCATTTAGGTGAAAGAGTTGTCTATGATGCGCGCAACGATACTTTGACTATTAAAGGGATCCCACCGAATCTAAAAGATCAGTTACAACGTTTTTATGAAGAAAATGAGTAAGCTTCTAGGTGGATATTGCCGCAGGTTATAAACTGCGGCATTAAGTGTCGTAATTCATATCTGCGCTTACAATGTTACTGATTAGGTTTAGACCGTCATCAGGCAGACAGTTGTGAGCGAAAAATAGATAGCCGAGCTAACTCATGTTTGCCCACTTAAATCGCACACGTGGTAAATCGTGGACACTGGTAAATCGTGGACACTGGTAAATCGTGGACACCCATCCCAACTTGGAATGTTGGGGTGGTTGGTAAATCGTGGACACCCATCCCAACTTGGAATAAATCGCACAGAATGGTAAATCGTGGACACCCATCCCAACTTGGAATGTTGGGGTGGTTTGTCTAAGCTTTAGTTTCTTCAAAATTCAAATCAAATTCTAAGTTCAAGGAGCGAACGATGGGATTAGCAAGGATGGATAAATCGTGGACGTGATAAATCGTGGACACCGGTAAATTGGGTAAATCGTGGACACCCAT